>JBAQCT010000001.1:0-2048 GCA_049294375.1 Gallionella sp.
GTTCCGATATGTTACTCACCCGTTCGCCACTCGCCACCAGGTTGCCCCGTGCTGCCGTTCGACTTGCATGTGTAAAGCATACCGCCAGCGTTCAATCTGAGCCAGGATCAAACTCTTCAGTTCAATACCTGTTTTGGTTCATCTCTGAACCGGTCCTACTCAAAGTGAATCATTGACATGATTCTTTTCGACTTCGCGTAGGTTGTTGCTATATTTTTAAAGTCGTTCCCTGTCCCGAAAGACACGAAAACTTCCCAAAAACCAAGCACCTACACTCGTCGGTTGTTCGTTTGTTTTTTAAAGATCGGGCTGTTCGTAAAAGCTACCGGCCAGCGAAGAGCGCGCATTATAGGGATTCAAAAGCGCTCGTCAACACTTTTCTGAAATATTTCTGCAAAAGCCCACGCAAAACCTGTTTGCGTTCAAAATTAACTACAATTCCGCCTCATTCGAAAAGCTGAAAAATGTCACTGATCACACTTGGAATCGAATCGTCCTGCGATGAGACGGGTATCGCGCTTTACCAGATGGGGCGAGGCCTATTGGCACACGCGCTGCACACCCAGGTCGCGATGCACAGCGAGTACGGCGGCGTCGTACCCGAGCTCGCCTCGCGCGATCACGTGCGGCGCGTCATCCCGCTGGTGCGCCAAGTCATGCGTGAGGCCGATGTGTCCTTGGCGCAAATCGATGCGATTGCCTATACCCAAGGGCCGGGTCTGGGTGGCGCACTATTGGTTGGGGCAAGTGTTGCCAATGCGCTGGCCTACACACTCGATATTCCCTGCATCGGCATCCATCATCTGGAAGGCCATCTGCTTTCCCCCTTATTATCCGACCCCGCGCCGGAGTTTCCTTTTGTTGCACTGCTGGTCTCCGGCGGGCATACACAACTGATGCGCGTGAACGGCATCGGTCAATACACTTTGCTTGGCGAGACGCTGGATGACGCAGCCGGAGAAGCTTTCGACAAGAGCGCGAAGCTGCTTGGGCTGGGCTATCCGGGTGGCCCCGAGCTGGCAAAGCTCGCCGCGCATGGCCGCCCCGGTTTATACAAACTGCCGCGCCCGATGCTGCACAGCGGCGACCTGGAATTCAGTTTCAGCGGATTAAAAACAGCGGTGCTGACGCTGGTGAGGCAAAGTGGCATCGACGACCAGAAAACACGGGATCAACAAACCCGCGCCGACATCGCCTGCGCCGTGCAGGAAGCCATCGTCGATGTGCTGGCGAACAAGGCGCGCGCCGCTCTGGCGCAAACCGGCTTGGATCAACTGGTGGTGGCGGGCGGAGTGGGCGCAAACAAACTGCTGCGTGAGCGCCTGGACAAAGACATCGGCAGGCGCGGCGGCAGAGTGTTTTATCCCGACCTGCAATTCTGTACCGATAACGGCGCAATGATCGCGTTCGCCGGAGCCTTACGACTCGCGCAACAACAAGGCAAAAAAGATTACCGTTTCAATGTCAAACCGCGCTGGGATTTAACCGGCGCAACATAATGGTCGTTGAATTACAATTCCACCCTTCAACCAAACGGGATACCCCCATGCAACAGATTACCCTCATCCGTCCCGACGACTGGCATCTGCATTTGCGCGACGGCGAGCTGATGCGGTCGGTACTGCCGGACACCGCCCGGCAATTCGGTCGCGCCATCGTGATGCCGAATCTCAGGCCACCGGTTACCACGACCAGTGAAGCGCAGGCTTATCGCACGCGCATCGTTGCCGTGTTGCCGCCAAGCTCAAGGTTTCGCCCGCTGATGACGCTATATCTCACCGACAACACTACGGCAAAAGAAATCGAGCGCGCAAAATCAAGCGTGGCAGTATATGGAGTAAAGCTGTATCCGGCGGGAGCGACCACTAACTCCGATGCGGGTGTGACGGATATCCGCAAGGCGTATCCGGCGCTGGAGGAAATGCAGCGTTGCGGGATGCCGCTGCTGGTGCATGGCGAAGTCACCGACCCGGCGGTGGACATATTCGACCGCGAGGCGGTGTTCATCGAGCGTGTGCTGACTCCGCTGTTGCGTGACCTGCCCGAGC
>JBAQCT010000002.1:0-3200 GCA_049294375.1 Gallionella sp.
TATTGCCAGCAATCCAACCGGAGTCCAGACGCTGGACAGCGTGTAACGATCCTTGTCGCGCGTGTAGTTCTCCTTGATTTCGACCCTCATGCCATTTTTGTAAACATCATAGGTGGCTTGCACGCTGCTCGGCGGGGAAGCAAAGGCAGGGACGGCGGCGCACAGCATAAGCCATGCGAGGGCTTGTAAAGGAAATTTCATGACTATTCCAGTCCGGGTGAAATCAGCGCATGGCTTATTTGTTTGCGATGCCGGAATATGACCCGACCGTCGGCGCGCAGTTCAATCTGGTCATTGCACAGCCAGCGCATGGCTTGCGGATAGATGCGATGCTCTTCGTGCAGCACACGTGCGGCAAGTGTCCGCTCATTGTCGTGGCACAACACCGGCACGGCGGCCTGGATGATGATCGGGCCATGGTCGAGATCGGCGGTGACGAAATGCACCGTGCAGCCGTGGATCCTCACGCCGTCCTGCAAGGCACGCGCATGGGTGTTGAGGCCGCCGTAGGCGGGCAGCAGCGAAGGATGGATGTTTATCAGCCTGCCGCGATAGCGCGTCACGAAGTCTACGGTGAGGATGCGCATGAAACCGGCCAGCACTACAAAATCGGGATGGAAAGTATCGATGAGATCGGCCAGCGCGGCATCGAAGCTACCGCGATCCGCATAGTCGCGGTGTTCGATGATGGCGGTCGGAACGCCATGCGCCTGCGCAATTCCCAGACCTCCGGCATCCGCGCGGTTACTGATCACCGCCGCGATGCGGCAGGGCAGTCTCGCTTCCAGCAGTGCCTGCAGGTTGCTGCCGCGACCGGAGATCAGGATGACGATGGATTTCATCTGTAAGTTTATTATTTCCGCTTCCTGTTATTTCTGCGCTATTACGCGTGCGACAGATTCCCATCGTAATTCCTCTGGTAGACAGGAATTGCAAATGTCGTTTCATTGGTTGCAAGGAATTTATCTATCTTCAATTCGTTTGCTTTCATTTTTCATTCCTGGTTAGAAGCAGCCTTCTCATAGGTAAGCCACGATTTCACCCTTCCACCACGCCATCCAGGCACAGCCCGAGTATCGCCGCATCGCGGGTTAACAGTGTCAATCTTTCGTCGTGAGCCTGTGCGATAAGCAGGCGATCAAACGGGTCGCTGTGCGTGCAGGCAAGGCTGCGTGTGGCTTCGATGTGGCGCGGCAGGATAGGCAGCAGTACAAAACCTTGAGCTTCCAGTTGTTCGGCCAGTGAGCCTTGCGGCAAAGGCAATTTGCCTTTTGCATTTTTGAGGGTCATTTCCCACATGCTGGCGGTGCTCACGGCAATTTCAGACTTGGCGATGATGCGCTGCGTTGCCTTGCCAAGGCGAGCATCCGCCGTCATCCACCAGTAAACCAGATGAGTATCGAGCAGGTAGCGTTTCAAGGCAGGTTGCCGCCGGTCAATTCTTCGGTGATGGATGCGTTGGTTTTCGGGGAATCCCAGTCGGCTTTTGCCTTGGGCAACCCAGCCCATGCGCCCGGCTTGCGCGCAAAAGCCTGTGCGCCGATCTTGACCAGCCTGACGACGGGGACGCCCTTGTTGGCGATCACCACATCTTCCCCCCCCAGCGCGGCTTGCACAAGTTTGGAGAGCTGGCTTTTGGCTTCAAGCATGTTGCATTGCATAGTTAACTCCTTGGTGAAATTGCTACGATGCGTGAAGTCTACACCTACTGGCCAAGTTAGCCAATAGACAGCCTAATTCCGCAACGGTTTTCCATAAAGGGGAGTAGGGAATAGGCAGTGGGGAGTGTGGGCGGTTTCCCACTTTTTACTTTCCACTCCCTACTATTGTCTGCGCCTCGTCACCGTCGCGCGCGCGTATCGTGCCGATGACGGTGGCGGTTTCGCCGGCGGCGTTGAGCTGCGCCAGCGCCGCCTCCGCATCGCTCTTGTCCACGATGACCACCATGCCGATGCCGCAATTGAAGGTGCGGTACATTTCCTGCGGTGCGACATTGCCCATCTCGCGCAGCCAGTCGAATAGTTTCGGGGTATGCCAGGCCTTGCCGTCCAGTTGCGCAACCACGTTATCCGGCAGCACGCGCGGCACGTTCTCCAGCAGGCCGCCGCCGGTGATATGCGCCATGCCCTTCACGGTGAACTGCTGCATCAGCGCCAGCAGCGGCTTCACGTAGATGCGCGTCGGCGCCATGATGCAGTCGGCCAGCGTGCGCTCGCCGTCGAATTTTGCGTTCAGGTCAGGCCTGTTGCGCTCGATGATCTTGCGCACCAGCGAATAGCCGTTGGAATGCGCGCCGTTCGACGCGAGGCCGATCACCGCGTCGCCCGCCTTGATGTCTTTGCCGCTGATGATGTTGGCCTTTTCCACCACGCCGACGGCAAAACCGGCGAGGTCGTATTCTCCGGCCGGGTACATGCCGGGCATCTCGGCGGTTTCGCCGCCGATCAGCGCGCAGCCGGCCTGTTCACAGCCGAAGGCGATGCCCTTGATGACTTCGGTGGCGGCCTCCACGTCGAGCTTGCCGCAGGCAAAATAATCGAGAAAGAACAGCGGTTCCGCGCCCTGCACCAGAATGTCGTTGACGCTCATGCCAACCAGATCGATGCCGACCGTGTCGTGGCGATTCAGCTCGAAGGCAAGCTTGAGCTTGGTGCCGACGCCGTCGGTGCCGGATACCAGCACCGGCTCGCGGTATTTTTTGGAGATCTCCACCAGCGCGCCAAAGCCACCGATGCCGTTGAGCACTTCGGGGCGCATGGTGCGTTTGGCGAATGGCTTGATGTTTTCGACGAGGCGGTCGCCAGCATCGATATCGACACCGGCATCGCGATAAGACAGTGAACTGGGTTGACTCAAGTTGAGTTCTCGCTTTCTTAAAGGTAAAGTGCTGCACGTTTTCCCGCGAATTTTACCCGAAATGACCCTGTCCCGCTTTGCTGCCTTGCAATGGCTGTCCTTCGCCGTAGTTGTTGTTTGGTTGCTGTATTTGCTCGGCCCGATCCTTACGCCGTTCGTCGCGGCGGGCATTCTCGCCTACATCTGCAATCCGCTGGTGCAGCGGCTGAGCGCCCGGAAAGTACCGCGCACGCTGGCGGTGGCGCTGGTGATGAGCGGGTTTTTGCTGCTGTTCGGTTTGCTGCTGCTGATCATGCTGCCGCTGCTGGAAAATGAAATCAGCCTGTTCGTGGCGCGCCTGCCGA
>JBAQCT010000003.1:0-70437 GCA_049294375.1 Gallionella sp.
ACTGGATATGGATTTCGCTGCTGATCGTGTGGCTTGCGCCCAACACCCAGCAGATCATGGCATCCTATAAACCCGCCCTGGACATGCCTGTCGGGCAAAAAGCAAAACGGCTGCTGTGGCAGCCTTCCGCATTCGCGGTATTCTTGATTTTCGTGCTGGGTTTTGTCGCAATCATAAACCTGAACAAGCAGTCCGTGTTTCTTTACTTCCAGTTTTGATGCTTATGAAAGCCAATCACAAACGCTATGTCTGGTTGATGGTTTTTTGCTTCTTCTGCTCCATCGTCCCAATCCTTACTCTGAACCTGTTCTTGGTGAGCGGCTCACTGGAAAGCAGACCAAATACCATTCTGGCAAGCCAATGGCAGGCAAAAATGCATGGTGTCGTGAGCCCCCCAAGCGTATTGGAAAATTCATTTTTCAAGCTATTGCGCCTGAATGATCGGCTACCGGAAATAAATACCGTTGTGTTCGGGTCATCGACCTCATATAGCATCGCCCAGGAAATGTTCCCGCCTGAAATGCATTTATACAATTTTTCCAAGAACGGAGGCTCTCTCAGTAACGCAATTGGCGAAGCGGAGCACTTGCTGGATCATTACCCTAATATAAAGTGGTTTGTCATCCCGTTGGATTGGTCCATCGGCTTTATCTATGCTGAAGGTAATCCGTCGACGGTAGATCTTGCCAAAGAAACGGCCATGCCCATTGAAACAAGCAAGGCGACCTGGCTGCAAAAAATTCAGGATTCCCTGTCTTATCCGCGCATTTCCGGCCTATTTCAGCTCTTTAAATCAATATATGCCGCAGAGCAAAAATATTCCGCATTCCGCCAGATTTTTTTCCAACCCTCAAGTGATGAATATGTTTGCAGCGACGGCACAATAGCAAAGGATTTTGACATTCAACACCGTAATACCTGCACCGGCTTCCGCTTTGACGGAAGCTGGACCTATGCAAGCCTCGATCGGGTTCACAATGCGCGCGCACTTATTATGGCCGCAACCGCCTCAAATTCGAAATACACAAACAACCTTCTCAAAACCAAAGGAGTCCCCAACCCTGCTTTTCTTCAACATTTGGCCGCCATTGCCCGCCGTGCCGAAGAGCGTGGAGGCGGAGCTATTTTCATTGCTCCGCCGCTGTTGGCAGGCATGGAAAAGGAATTTCTTCAACACCCGCATCTTGGAGCCTATTTACAAAAAACAAAGCATGATTTGGCGCATTGGGCCGAACAGGAGAAACTGACCCTGTTGGATGCGGGACAATCAGAGCAATTCGGCTGCAAAACAGAGGAATTTACCGACCAACATCATGCAACCGCCGCTTGCTACAATAAAGTCCTTTCCTACTTTTGGCAAAATACCGGCAAACAAAACGGAATACCGGGCGAAAAAGCTCCTAGCAACCCAACAATGAAAACTGATGCTCAAATCCATTAACGACTTGGCTCGCCACACGCAGCCTGTTCAAAGCGTGTTAGGCGCGGCTATTGAGCGTGTGCTGCGTAGCGGCTGGTTCGTGCTTGGCCCGGAAGTGAAGGCGTTCGAAGAGGAATTCGCCGCCTATTGCGGCGTTGCGCATTGCGTATCGCTGGCCAACGGAACCGATGCGCTGGAACTGGCCTTGCGCGCACTGGATATTGGATCCGGCAAGACCGTTTTGACTGTCGCCAATGCCGGGATGTATGGCACCGCCGCCATTCTGGCGACCGGCGCCCTGCCCGTTTATGCCGACATCCTGCCCGATACCCTGCTGATGGATATTGCCGACTTGCGGCGCCTGCTGGATCAGCAGCCGGTCGATGCGATCATCGTGACCCATCTTTACGGCCTGCTATGTGACGTGCCGGAGATCGTCCGCCTGGCTCATGTACGGGGGATTCCTGTCATAGAGGATTGCGCGCAGGCGCATGGCGCGATGTTGCGCGGGCGAAAGGCAGGGTCGTTCGGCGATATCGGCTGTTTCAGTTTCTATCCCACCAAAAATCTGGGCGCACTGGGCGATGGCGGAGCGATCGTGACCGTCCGCGCCGACATTGCTGAGAAAGTCCGCCAGCTGAGGCAATACGGCTGGAGAAGCAAATACCATGCAGACCTTGCTGGCGGGCGCAACAGCCGCCTGGATGAAATGCAGGCCGCCGTGCTGCGCGTGATGCTGCCGATGCTCGATCAATGGAATGAGCGTCGTCGCGAGATTGCCGCGCGCTATACCGAAAAAATCGCCCATCCCGCAATCGTCACCCCCACAACCCATGCGGAGGAATACGTCGCCCATCTCTATGTCATCCGGACGGCCAAACGGGATAGCCTCAAGCTTTACCTCGCTGAAGCCAACATCCCAAGCGACATTCATTATCCTGTTCCGGACTACGCGCAGGTATCCTGCCGTTACTTGTTTGAAGGCGTCGACAAACCGGCCACCTCTCTGGCGTGCGCCGAAGTGCTGACCCTGCCGTGTTTTCCGGAAATGTCGGATAATGAAACCGATATGGTCATCGACCGCGTTAATTCATGGTGAACCCTATGCTTTCCATCGTTATTCCGGTATATCGCAACGAGGAATCCATCCCCGATCTGATCGTGGCGCTGGCCGATGTCGCGCGCCACGCAAAACAGGATTTCAATTGCGCCACGGAAGTGGTTTTTGTCGTGGACGGCAGCCCGGACAACAGCCACGCGATTCTCGAACGGGCGCTTCCGGCAGCTCCTTTCGTTTCGCAGCTACTGCTGCATTCGCGCAACTTCGGCTCCTTCGCAGCTATCCGCACCGGCCTGCAGGCCGCAACCGGAACTCGCTTCGGCGTGATCGCCGCCGACCTCCAAGAGCCTCCAGAATTAATACTTCAGTTCTTGGAAAAGCTGTCTGTCGGAAACTGCGACGTAGTGGTGGGGTGCCGCGAAAACCGGCAGGACCCAATCCTTTCGCGCGGCGCATCCAACCTATTCTGGGCGCTCTACAAAAAATTCGTCATCCGTGAAATTCCCGAAAAAGGCGTGGATGTGTTCGGCTGCAACAAGGCGTTTCGCGACCAGCTCATCTCGCTCGGCGAGGCCAACACCTCGCTGGTCGGGCTGATCTTCTGGCTGGGTTTCAGGCGCGGCGAGGTCGTCTACGAGCGGCGCGCACGCCTGCACGGCAAGAGCGCCTGGACGCTGAAAAAGAAATTCAACTACCTGCTCGACAGTATTTTTTCGTTTACCGACCTCCCCATTAAATTGCTGAGCCTGTTCGGACTGATCGGCATCGTTGCATCGGTGCTGCTCGGCATCGTCATCCTGCTCGCCAAAATTTTCGGCAACATCCCTGTTCCCGGCTATACCGCGACAGTGCTGACGGTGGTTTTTTTCGGCGGCCTCAATTCGCTCGGGCTGGGTATCGTCGGCGCGTACGCGTGGCGGGCATTCGAGAACACCAAAAACAGGCCGCTCGCCGTCGTCATGGCCTTGCAGAAATTTGATGGTACGGCGCGTCAAGCTGACAACTCATCAGGCTCATAAGGAGCAACATGACAAATTATTTCATACATGAAAAAGCAATCTGCGAATCCGCTACTATTGGAGAAAATACCCGGATATGGGCGTTCGCGCACGTGTTGCCCAAGGCGGCCATCGGCGCGGACTGCAATATTTGCGACGGAGTATTCATCGAAAACGACGTGCATATCGGCAACCGCGTCACCGTAAAATGCGGGGTGCAGCTCTGGGATGGGCTGACCGTCGAGGACGATGTGTTCATTGGGCCGAACGCCACTTTCACCAACGACCCCTTTCCGCGCAGCAAGGTTTTCCCGGAACAATTTTCCAGGACAGTCATCCGCAAGGGTGCTTCCATCGGGGCCAATGCGACGATCCTGCCGGGGTTGGAAATCGGCGCGGGCGCAATGGTAGGTGCCGGCGCGGTCATCACGCGCTCCGTCCCGCCCAACGCGATTGCCGTGGGTAATCCGGCGCGCATCACCGGCTATGTCGGCACGCGCAATGCGGCGCAGGATACTCAGGCAGCAAAAACAGCCGTGCAGGAAAAAATCACCTCATCCGATGTCCGGGGCGTCAGCCTGCACGAACTGCCCCATATCGAGGATATGCGCGGCAACCTGAGCGTCGGAGAATTTGGCCGATCCATTCCCTTTGCGCCCAAGCGCTATTTTCTGGTGTTCGATGTCCCGAGCCGCGAGATACGCGGAGAACACGCCCACCGCTCCTGCCACCAATTCCTGATCTGCGTGAAAGGCAGTTGCATGGTGGTTGCCGATGACGGCCAGCAACGCCGCGAATTCCTGCTGGATCGCCCCAACCTCGGCGTCTACCTGCCTGCCATGACCTGGGGGACGCAGTACAAATATTCGGGCGATGCGGTGCTGCTGGTGTTCGCCTCCGACTACTACGACCCGGATGACTATATCCGGGACTACAGCGAATTCGAGGCGCTGATCGGCAGCCGCCGTTAGTGTCAATCATGCCCCTGAAAATTATCCAAGGCGAGTTCGCCCGGTTTCTGCTGGCTGGCGCAGCCAACACCTTACTGACTTATTTGCTGTATTTGCTCCTGCTCGAATTTCTCCCTTATCTGCTAGCTTATTCGATCACCTATTGCACCGGCATCGCACTTTCCTATTTCCTGAACGTATATCTCGTATTCAAACAACGCGCCAGTTTTGCCAGTTTTGTGAAGTTTCCCATCGTATACGTCATCCAGTATTGCCTGGGAGCCGGAATGCTCTGGCTTCTTGTTGACATGGCCGGTCTATCTCCCGCCATAGCGATGATTGCGGTGATCGCCGCAACAGTTCCGGTTACATTTGTTGCGATCCGGTTTATGCTATCCAAATGACCTATTTTCCCGCAGGTTGTACGTGCCGCATCCATTATTGAATAGATATTCGGGGTACGTCCCCTGTTATTCGCAGCTTGGCGCGATACTCCCAGCACACCGCCAGAATCGCCGCAAACTGGATCACGATCTCGAACACCTTGCCGCGCTCGTTGTTGAAATCGAGCAGATCACCCGCCAAAATCAGGTGGCCGGTGCTGGAGATCGGCAGAAATTCGGTAAGGCCTTCGACGACGCCGAGAATGGCGGCTTTGAGCAGCAGTGCGATATCCATGGTGTTCCTGAAAGTAAGCCGCGATTATACCCGCACCCGGAAAGAGGCAGGCGGCAAACGCCCGCGCACCAAGTAAATGACCACCGGCAAAGTCGGTGGCCGCTTCGACAGGCTCAGGGCAGGCTTATCAGATGAGTGCCTCAAAGACGCTGATAAAACCGTGCCGCCCAAGGCGGCAGGTTTGCTCCTCCCCTTTCAAGGGGGAGGTTGGGAGGGGGATGGGGTAACACCGAGAACAGCGTCTGCCACCACCACCAAAACCCATCCCCACCCCAGCCCTCCCCTTGAAAGGGAGGGAGCTACGTAGCCATCGCCACGTTCGCATGACCGCCGTATAGGTCAAACCCTTGTGAGTCCCCCGGCAAAGCCGGGGTTTACCTTACCAAATCAATACCGTTTCGGCCCACCGTAACTATCATCGAATAGCGCGAACGGCGGCGTCCTCCCCACCAGCGTTTCGATCAGCATGAGTTCTTCGTCGGTGTGGTTGACGAAAGGGGCGAGGCGGATTCGGCCATCGGCGTACACATAACGCGGCGCATCGTGATGCTTTGATTCTATGATTTCCGCATTGGCGGGGTCGGCCACGGCGCCGATCACCGTTGTGCCGTAGCAAGTGCACACATAGGACAAATCGGGCTGCGCTTCGACATACAAGCCGGTACCGCGAATGCCGACAGTCGCCGTGGGCGTTTTCAGGTTATGGTGGCTCTTGCCGAACACCGAGAGCAGCGCACCGGTAACGAGCCTGAGCCCGTCAACCAGCAAATGATTGCCGGAAAGTTGCAATTCGCTGTTCTCGCGCAGGATGAAGGCATCCTTGCCGACCACGAAAATCGCCTGGCTGCCGGAGCCGGTAACCAGCGTGTCGTTGCTGCCGATGACGGTGTCGGTTGTGGCAAGTTTCCCGTTGATGCGCAGTTCGCCGTTCAGACTGTAAATGGATTTTCCGGCGGGAAGTTCGCGCGGCACATTACCGAACAGATCGGCACGCGCCAACGGAGATGCCGCGAACAATCCGGCAGCAAGCGCGCGCAGCAAGAAGATGCGGCGGGTTTCGTCCATATCATCAGCCATGTTCAAAAACCATGATGGAGTCCTCGTTCCAGCCAGAGTACAATATTTCCATGGATGTCTACAAGCTATGCTTGGTTATTTGGTTGCTGGCTTGCGCCGCTCCGGCACAAGCCGATACCACGCATGTCGATGCCGAACTCGCCGCCAGCCACGACAACAATCTGGCCCGCGCGGAATCGGCGCGCGATATTTTTGGCGACAACCTGCTGGATCTCGGCCTGACGGTAACTCACAGCATGTTGCTCACACCCAACAGCGGCCTGCGGCTCAGGGGCGGGATACATATGGTAGAACACGCCAAATATACCGATCTCGACATGGTGTCGGCCAATGCCGGCGCCAGTTATCGCATTCAGCCGGTTTCGGGCTACACCGCGCCGTGGATCGAGCTTGGCATCACACTGGAGCGGTATTCTTTCCGCAACAGCGCTATCCGCGACGGCAAACTGTTGGCGATGGAAGCTATCGCGGGCAAGCGCTTTACCGACCGCATCGGCGCACGCATCGGCATCGGCCACGAACAGCGCCGCGCAGACAACGCCAACGTATTCGAGTGGCAACGCCACCGCATGTATGTCATGGCCGACTACAAACTCGGCCTGAACAGCACCCTGTACACCAGCCTGTCGCGCGACTTCGGCGATCAGGTTTTCACGACCACACCGGACTTGGAGCTGCGCGAATATTCCAAAGCCGTCGCCAGAGACCCGGTTTTCGGTGCGCGCTATGCCTATCGCGTGGGAGCCATTGCCAATGCGCTGGAGCTGGGGGTGAGCACGCCGCTGAACTCATCCAACACGCTGGATATCGGCCTGCGCCGTTTTCACGCGGATGCCGTCGGCGGCCACAGCTATGACAATACCGGGTTGCGCGCGAGCTGGCTTTATCGTTTCAGGTGACCGGTTGCTTGGGATGCGCGGCATCGTAATAGGGAACGTACCACCGATTAACTACAAGCGAGTAGCAGCTTCCATAAATGCCCTTGCATGGAGTACGCGCTGCTCATCGTCCGGCAACACTGACCGAACTTGATGCTGAAGGGAACCTCTATAAATCCAATCTCCGTCGCGATACTGTGTTGCTCAATAAATTTTAACGCTTACATATCAAACATATGCGGCGCGCTAAAATTTCTTTCGCGCCTTGTCTCGCTTAGGATTTTGGATTTATAGAGGCTCCCTGAAGACAATATACATAGCGACAGAAATCGCAAATTCTTCGCTTGCCTGAATACATGATATGGACTAGCATTAGTCCATTTAGTCTGATCGAGGTACGTCATGCAAACCGTCAATATCCATGAAGCCAAAACCCAGTTTTCGCGCATTGTTGAACAGGCGGAGGCGGGGGAAGAAATCGTGATCGCGCGTGCCGGAAAGCCGGTGGCGCGCTTGATATCTCTGGCCTCTGTTGCGCCTAAATCTCGCAAGCTGGGGCTGGGCAAGAAACGTTTCACTTTTCCGTCAAACTTCGACAACTTGAATGCGGATGAAATAACCGGCATGTTCGAGCAGGGCAAGTAATGGCTCGGCACGTGTACTTGCTGGATACGAATGTTTTACTGGCGACATTGCTTGCTCCCGAGCGCTTGCCGCAAGAGGTGGTTGCGGGGGTGTCCGATTCATCCAACACAGTCTATTTCAGCTCGGCCAGTATTTGGGAAATAGCGATCAAACGCTCTTTGAATCGTGCGGATTTTGATTTTTCTCCAGAGGATATTCACCGCCTTGCGCAGGACACCGGATTCACCGAATTGACTGTGAAAGGTGAGGATTGCTATCCCTTGGTGAATTTGCCTTGGCACCACCGCGACCCGTTTGATCGGTTACTGATTGCGCAGGCGCAGTCCTTGCCAGCCTATTTGCTCACCACCGATGTTGTCCTGAGCCGATACTCTGAGTTGGTCGTGCATCTGGTATTGAGGCCATAATTATTAACCTTTCCGTAATTCATGACATTCATCAAGGGTGGGCTTTGCCCGCCGCGTCGGGTGTAGCCCGACCTACCAAAGCAGCGTTGCTGTCTTCTATTATGGAAAGCTCAATAATTCTGAGAGCTACCTCTGTGCCAGGCCACGGTTTTTAAGAACGCTATAACGCAAATTGATACCGGTATCAATATGACAGAACGCCCCGCGTTTTTCCTCGCCACCACTCTCGCCGCCCCGTTGCTCAGCGGGCTACTGCTGGTTGCCCCGGCTCACGCCGCGCCCGATGTCGCGCAGCGTTACTTCGAGGGCGAACTTGTGATCGAAGAAAGCACCGGTCAGGGAGACTGCGCGAGTCTTATCGGCAAAACCAGGGAAGTCCAGATTTCCTGGCAGGAAACGCGCAAGGGAAGCGATAACGCCATCTCCGGCTGGATAGCGGCCACCGGCGGCGCGCCGGGCAAGCTGGAGGGGGCGCTACCCGCACAGTTGAGCGTTACCACCAACTATTACGACGCCCATTTCAATGCGCCGATGACGCTGTCGCTGGAGATTACCGGCGGCAAGGCGACCGGTATCCTGCGCGAAACCCCGACCAAACTCTACTTTGGCGAAAAAATGTGCTTCTGGCAGAAGGCCAGGCTCACGCTTACCGAAAAGACTGGCGCTGCCAATGCAGGCAACAAATTGCACGAACATGCCGCCAGATATAAATCCTACGCTCACGAGAGCCGGGGGGATCATCATGCCCGCTACGATAATTATCACGACGCGGCCGCCGCGCACGACCAGGCCATTGCAGAGTTGGAGGGCATCTTGCCCGAGACGCATGCTTATTTCACGTCCCTGCTCAATTACACGGTTCAGCTTTATTTGAAAATCAACGATTACGAACGTGCGGCGCAACGCTTTCAGCGAGTCATGGATATCAACGCGCGGCAATCGGGAGCGGGTGCGGATGACGCCGCCCTTTATCGCGGATGGGTGCGGCTCGCCAGTTACCTGTATCTCGCCAAGCGCAACGATGAGGCGATCGCCACCATCGAGCGCACCGCGCGGCTGGAGGGTAAAGCCGACGATGCCAGCCTGGATGAGCGCTTGCAGCGCCGCCACCTGCAAGGGAATATCTACATCGCCGCCGGGATGTTCGACAAGGCGCAAGCCAGCTTGCAGGAAGCAATCAACCTTGCCGCTGCCGAGGTCGGCGCGGATGATGCGCGTACCTTCGAGGCGAGGGCAAAGCGGGTTATCGTGATGAAGGCGATGCAAGACCACGCCCGCTTCGAGGCCGCTTTCGAACCGCTGGCAACAGCGATCACCGCCCGTTTCGGCAAATCCCACAAACTGGCGCGCGACAGCAACGAGCTGCTGGGCATGCACTACTATCGCAACGACGAAGCTGCCAAAGCGCGCCCTTGGCTGGAGAGCGCATTTCGCGGACACCTCGCGCGATTCGATGGCGCAGCTCATGCAGTGCGCCAGAGCGAGGACGCGAAAAGCATCCTGTCCTCATTGCTCAACATCTACACGAAACTGGGTATCGTGCCGAAGGATTTTCTCGATCAGGTAAGCGCCGGGCAGGCCACGCTGGACGACTTGCCGTTTCGTGAATCGGTGATCGGCGGCTTGTATCTACCGATCTATAAGATCAAGCCCATCGAGTGAAATAAGCTGTTGAAGCAATGATTGGCAGCCGCGATTTAGAGAGGGTCGAACAGTCGGCGCTATCACGGTTGCTTTCCGGCAGAGGTTGATCTGTAGTAGTTCAGACTTAATCTGACAGTAAGGCCTTGCCAAATGGTGGGGTTACCCGGTTTGATAGAGGTGCGAATCTTTATCAATCAAAGCGCGTATTGTCGCAGCTAAAGCCGGTGGTTTAAACACGGTGGCTTAAACCTTATGATTGATAATTAAACTGCGCTATTATTCTCCGGCATTTATTCTCCGGCATTTATAAAATTTTCCATGTTGATAAGCAAATCAGATAATTTAACCAAATGGCTGATATTCATCGGTGCGATCAGCTTTCTGCCGACCCTGTTTTTTTATCTGACGGGCGAGGAAGGAATCTACATCATCACCTCGATGGAAATGTGGTACCAGAACAACTGGGTGCAGCAGATCATGTACGGCAACGACAACCAGCGCCCGCCGCTGGTGAACTGGCTGATCATGCCGGTGGCCAACCTGATCGGCTGGGCGCATGTCGTCATCGCCGCCCGCTCGGTTTCCATCGCCGCGACGCTGGGCATGGTCGGCTGTCTGTACTGGCTGAGCCGGAAATTATTCGCCGATAAATCTTTTGCGCTGTTTGCCGCGCTTGCAGGTTTATCGCTGGCCGACCTGCTGATTTACCGGGGATGGTTAACCTACACCGATCCGGTGTTCGCCTTTTTCACCTTCGGCGCGATGGCGACGCTGTGGGTCGCGACCATCGAACGACACAGGGGCTGGCTCCTGGTTTCCGTATTGCTCGTGAGCTGCGCCATGCTGTCCAAGGCGTTCACCGCATATATATTTTATGGCACGACCGCATTGGTATTGCTTTGGCAGCGCCAGCATCGCGGTTTCCTGCTATCGCCCATGTCGGTGATGATTTTTGCCTTGGCATTCATCGTGCCCGTCGCCTGGTTTACATCCATTCCGCAGATCGGCGGGCACAGCGCCACCATGTTCGATGAAATTGTGCGGAAATTATCGATAGAAAACTGGCTGGGCTATGCCGGGCGCCTGCTGGCCTATCCGATCGAAATTGCGATCAGGCTATCCCCGGTAGTTCTTCTCGCGAGCTACCTGCTATTGCGCAAACGCACGCTGGAGCCAGAAACTGCGCCTGACCGTTTTCAGGCGGCATTCTTCATCGCGGCGTTAAGCGTTTTGCCCTATTGGTTTGCACCCCATGGAGGATCCCGCTATATCCTGCCGGTATATCCGTTCGTCGCACTGGTCGGCGCGCGCATCATCTGGCGTGCTGGAGAGACCGCCCGTGTAATGGCATTGCGCTGGTTCGCCGCCGTCATCGCGTTCAAGCTGATTTTCGCGCTGATATTGTTCCCGTACTACCAAACCCATTACCGGGGCGAGAACTATACGAAAGCGGGCAGAGACATCATGGAGTTGACCGGAGGCCATCCGCTTTACGTGACCGATGTGAGCTCTTCCGGCTTATGCGTCACGGGCTTCATCGATATCCAGCGCTATCCGCTGCCGCCCATCGTCTACCCGCCGCCGCAATGGCAAACCGGTTTTTTGATTTCCCGGATAAACGATCCTTCAATCGGGAAACTGGTCCGCCATTACAAATTGGCGGCTGACGATCTCTTCCTGCTGTGTCGCGGAGAGGCTTGTGCCGTAACCGGCCAATGAGCGTCAAGCTGCAGATTTTCTAAGGTACACGGCCATGTCGTGACCCTTGTTCAATAAGGCGGCGGGAAGATTGACCAGCTCGCCCGCCAGTTTTGCGATGCGATAAACCGGTGCCGCGCAATCGCCCTTTTCGCAGAAGCGCACGCCGCGGGTATGTATTGCCGCCACAGAAAACCCCGCGCGCTTCGCCAAGGAAGCGATTGATCCGGGGTTAAAGAAACTGACATGGCCGCCATGTTTTTCGATGTTCAAATATTCCCATCGCGCGCCCATCGCAGACATGCTCCAACTTCCCGCGTTTCCGGTACCGATCAGCAGGATGCCGCCGGGGCGCAGGATGCGTCGACACTCCTGCAATAATTCCTGCGGCTGTTGCAGATGTTCGATCACTTCAAAAAGGGTAATCGCGTCGAACTGCCCGTCGCCATAGCCCGCTTCATGAAGCAGCCCCTGTCGCACATTCAACCCGGCAGCCTGGGCGGTGGCGGCAGCTTTGGGTGCAGGCTCCACGCCCTCCGCAAGAAATCCTAACCTGACTGCCGAATTGAGAAACGCGCCGCTGGAGCAACCCACATCGAGCAGACGAATCTTTTCGGGGGGCTGACCGAGCAAACCGGCGATCCGGTCGAGGAATTTTTTGCTGCGACGCAAACGGCCGCCTTCCGAGCCCGCCTTGGGCAGAGTACCCTGCGAATCGTCGAATTCCTGCATGGATTCCCAGTAGCGTGCGGTAGTGCATTGGCTGATCAATTGCCCGCATGCGCTGCAACGCAGCAGCGCCCCTTCGGGCAAGAGATATGAGGTGGTTTCCAGCGGCGCATCGCAGCCTATCGGGCAGGCGTTTAAGAAGCGGGATTCAGGATGATTCATTCAAGTTGTGCCCGGAAATTTTTCGGTAGATTGTCTCATATTCGCGCGCCACGTCATTCCAGCCGCGCACAAATTGCGGTGGCGCATCGCTGCGGCGCAATTGTTTCTCGACTTCATCCGCCCATCGCTCGCAGGGCGCATTAAGCGGCAGAATTGAACCGGCATCCGGCGTGATTTGCGCGGCGGCGCCGCACGCATCGGACACGACCACCGGGACGCGCGCGGCCATCGCCTCGCTGATGACCATGCCATAGGGTTCGGATCTGGCCGGGTGCAACAGCACGTCAAATTCTGTGTAACGGGATTGTTCGCTCCAGCCCAGCAGGCGGTAGCCGCCCTGCCAGCCGTTAAATAGCGGCTGTATTTCTTCCGGTTGCGGCCCGATTACCCACAACTCGATATCGGGGCGGCGCTTGCGCAAACACGCAACGATCTCGACTGCGAGCGGCAACCCCTTGCGCCGCCACTCCTTGCCGACGAAGCCGATTATTCCGCCGCCTGCAGGAGCAGTACGCGGGCTGCGCAACGCGCCGGGCTGCACGCCGGGGACAATGGGGGCAGTCAACTTGCAGGCTGATTGCGGATAGTAATGCGCCAACTGTTCGCCGATCACCTGCGAATTCGGGACGATGTAAAGCGGCCTGCTCAACTCGCGACGCTCAAGATACAACTGCATCAGCACGCGGATCGATAGCAGCCGCCAGAACGGTTTTTCAAACACGCTGGCAAACGGCGGACCATGGAAAGTGGTGATGTGATGCACGTTGACACGCTCGTGGCTATGGATCAGCCAACCCGGATGGGGGTGCGCATCGAGCCAGTGTGCCACACGCCGACCGAAGCGCAACAACGACAGCCAGCGCGGTCTGGGCGCGATTGCGCCCAGTTCATGAACTGCAATGCCATTTGGTTTTTCGGCAAGGCAAACTTCGCACAGCACCTCGACCTCATGCCCCATATTGTGCAATTCCTGCGCCAGCTCCCAGACATAGCGCTCCATGCCGCCCACCGGGCCATAGCGCCTCACGATCAACAATATTTTCATAAATACTGATCCACGCCTTTCGTCGCGCGGATATGGGTCGCCCGCAAGGCTTCCTCCAGGCGACGGCGGTTTTCCGCCAGACGGGAGCGGTCATTTTCAGAATGCCAGAGGTGAAATACCGGCGCAAAAAAACGCGCCGATTTGCTCCTGACCCCGGCACGCAACAACCGTATCACCAGATCGGAATCTTCCAGCCCCCAGCCGGTATAACTCTCGTCGAAACCGTTTACGCGCAGCAGGTCTTCGCGCCATGCAGACAGATTGCAGGTTTTTGCGCCCTGCCAGCGTAGCGGTAATTGTTTGCGCAACCAGCCCATATCAGGCAACCGCACCAGCGGCAATAAACGCTCGACTTGCCCGCGCCAACGCGCCCGCAGCCAGTCACCGATACGCCACAGGTGGATCGGCAATTTGTCGCGCAATACCTGTTCGCTGAACGCCTTCGTGAGCATCAAACGGTTACCCGACAAGAACCAGCCGCGCTCCGCCAGCCTGCGGTGGTTGGCGAGAAAATCCGACGGCGGCACGCAATCGCCATCGATAAACACGATGTAATCGGCATCGGTCGCAGCCAGCGCGCGGTTGCGTATCGCGGCGGCACGGAACCCGGCATCTTCCTGCCAGACATGCTTGATGGCGAACGGCGCGCGCGCCCGG
This sequence comes from Gallionella sp., assembly GCA_049294375.1. Classification (GTDB taxonomy): domain Bacteria; phylum Pseudomonadota; class Gammaproteobacteria; order Burkholderiales; family Gallionellaceae; genus Gallionella. The sequence continues at coordinate 14,049 of JBAQCT010000003.1, forward strand.
TAAACCGCAATCAGATCGGCCGTACCCCGCGTAGAACCGTCATCCGCCACGATCACCTCAAAATCCGGATCGGTCTGTTTCAGGCAACCTTCCAGCACCGCAGAGAGGGCATCAGGCCGGTTATAAGTTGTGATAATTAACGCGATGCGCATTACGGTTTCTTGTTCAACAGCATCAGCTTGAGGTAGCGGTAATAGGTGCCTTCCGCGTTGGAGACGGCCAGCATGAAGCCTTCGCGCCCATCCAGAAAACCGGTGCGCAGAAAATAGGTTCGGACGAAACTCCAGAGCCCGCGCAGTACCGCGCCTGTCAGCGTGGCCTGCCTGCCGCGCCTTTGCATCATGGCAGCACCCGCAGAGGAATAGTGGTTCACTTTTTGCAGCACCTCCTCGGCATCGGCGAAGGCGTAATGCAGCAATTCGCCACCAAGCTCGCCAATCCGGCCTTCCACAAGCAGTTGCTCATGCACCAGATCATCCGAAAAACGCGCCGCATCGCGCCTGAACAGCCGCACGATATGATCGGGATACCAGCCGGAGTGGCGCATAAACCGCCCGCAATAGCTGGACAGGCGCGAAACGCGATAGGCCGCGCAGGTATCGGGCTCATCGCGCAACACAGCTTCAATAGCGGCACGCAGCTCCGTCGTCACGCGCTCATCGGCGTCGATGGAAAACACCCAGCCGTGTGTGGCATAGCCCAGTGCGCGATTTTTCTGCGCGCCAAAACCCGGCCAGTCATGGGCATAAACACGCGCGCCAAGGCTTTTGCAAATTTCCGCCGTTCCGTCGCTGCTGCCGGAATCCACGACGATGATTTCGTCACCCCATGCCACCGATTCGAGGCAGGGGCGAATATTCGCCGCTTCGTCCTTGGTGATGATGATGACCGATAATTTAGCCACGCTTTTTCTCCAGCCTGAGCCCCGCAAACAGCACAGCAGTCATGAATGCAAAAAACAACCCATCGGAATGATCCAGCAATGCCGAATTAAGCGCGCAGTTCACGATGTAGGCCAACACCAATCCGCGTGCCGCATCCTGTTCGGATGGGGTATCCAGCAACGGCGCATAGCGCCATTGCGTGTAGAACAAATAAAGCAGTAATATCAGGCCGACCACGCCGGTTTGAACCGTGACCATCAAATATTCGTTATGCGGATTACGTGTCGCCGGCACATCCTTGCCCTGGGTTTGCTTCAAGAAAGCCTCGTGAAACCCACCTGTTCCAACACCAAAAACAGGCTGCTGTTTCACAATTTGCAAGGTGTTGTCGTAAAAAAGCAGCCGTTGCCCGGTCGAAGTTTCTTTGGCGTGTTTCGTTTGCCAAGCCTGGGATTCAGATAGCACCAGGCCGATTCGATCCTGCATCCTCGGAGAAACGCTATAAATGGCAACCATCAAGGCCAGAAGAGCCAATTCTGCTACCACCGCCAGCCGCCAATCCCATCGTTTTCCGCGCGCGCGCATATAACGGATGGGGGTTATCCAGACAAACCAGCACATCAATGCCATTAAAATCACATATCCGGTCCGTCCTTGCACCATGAACAGTATATTGATCGCTCCCAGCAAGGCAAACAAACCCAAAGCCGCCTGCATCCATCGGGAAGCGGCATCGCGCAGGTTGATCAACGAGATAAAAACAGCAAACGCCATCATGTTGTTCTGCGTGATGTGGCTGTGAAAGATTACCGGATTCTCCGTTGAGGCAAACGTATTCATCCAATGCTGCACGGGCAGCAATCCCAACCCCACCGAATAGGACAACAGCAGGGTCATGCCCATCGCGGCGAGAAAGGCATATTGCGCCCTGCGCCCGGCGTATTCCCCGCGCAGCATCAGCATAAACAGCGGTATGAAAGCCAGGTCGGCATATTTCCACAAGATACCGGCGGCCTCTCGCAAAGGTGTCGGGCCGTAAAATATTCCAAGCGATAGCACGCCGAACAGCAGCCATGCGGCGCGTGCCACCGGGTGTTGTGCGGCAATCAGCCAAACTGCGCGAACATTGAGCAATAATCCTGACAGCACCAGCGCCAGCAGAATATTGTCCAGAGCCACCGAGAGGGGTACGGCAAAGCCGATCAACACCGTGCTGGCGCGCAACGACGGCATGGCAAACCGCTGCAAAGAGTTTGTGGCAGCAAGCGAATTCATTCTGGCCGGCTTTGCTGCGAGTTAACGTGAAACTCGCGCAGCGATTCGCTTGCTCCCTCGCCCGCTTGCGGGATAACCAGCGACTTGGCTGCGGTTGTTTGCAGCCTAGTCGAATGGCTAGTTGTTTCACCCATAGGGTTGGGGAGAGGGGAACGGGCATGGCAGGTTTCATTATCGGGGGCGGCATTCCTGCCATGCCCGTTGGGTTGATATTCCGGAACCCAGTGTTTTAGCGCGGCCCGCACGTTTTCATCGTCCATCGTTGTCGAGCTCGTCCATTCCAACAACTTTGCCAGCCATGCCGCATCGGCCTGCCGTGCCTTGGCAATGCGCAACTTCGGATGCGGGGTTGGCAGTGTTTGTTCGCTGTCGGCCAGCAATTCCTCGTATAGTTTCTCGCCGGGACGCAGGCCGGTAAATTCAATCCTGATCTCGTCTTCGGTAAAACCGGACAGCCTGATCATGTCTTTTGCCAGATCGACAATTTTTACCGGTTCACCCATGTCCAGCACGAAAATTTCACCGCCTTTTCCCATCAAGCCTGCCTGCAAAACCAATTGAGCCGCCTCCGGGATAGACATGAAGTAGCGGGTAATTTCGGGATGAGTAACGGTAATCGGGCCTCCCTGTGCAATTTGCGCGCGAAACTTCGGGATTACGCTGCCGTTACTGCCCAGCACGTTACCGAAACGCACCATCACAAAACAGGTGTCGCCCCGGTTTTGGGATGATGTCGGCTGCAACGCCTGGCAAACCATTTCCGCAAGCCGTTTGGAAGCGCCCATTACGTTCGTCGGATTAACCGCCTTATCGGTGGAGATCATCACGAACTTTCCGACCCCGTGCTGCTGTGCCGCGCGTGCTACCGTCCATGTGCCCAGTACGTTGTTGCGGATTGCCTGCCACGCATTGTGCTGCTCCATCATCGGAACATGCTTGTAGGCCGCCGCATGGAACAGCACATCCGGTCGATGCTGGCGCATGGCTTCGTCCACCCGCGCGCTATCGCGTACATCACCGATCAGACAGACAAAGTTCAATCCGGGAAATATTTGCGTCAACTCCTGTTCGATGGTGTACAAGGCAAATTCGCTTGAATCGAACAACACCAGTTTTGCGGGAGCAAAGCGCGCAATTTGGCGGCATAGCTCGGAACCGATCGATCCGCCCGCGCCAGTTGCCATCACTGTCTTGCCGCCCAACAGCCCATGCAATCCAGCATCGTCCAGCACTACGGGGTCTCGTCCGAGCAGATCGTCCAGCTCAATAGCGCGCAACTGCGATACCGCCACCTTGCCGCTCATCAAATCGTCGAAAGAGGGTACGGTGAGCGCTTTCAGTTTGGCCTGGTTGCAAAGCTGGATCGCCCGCTTGCGTTGTTGGTGCGAGCTGGACGGCATGGCGATAATCACTTGCGATACGCCGAGCCGGGCTGCCCACTCCGGCAGGCTATCCAGCCCGCCCAGCACGCGGATGCCATTCAGCGTATGCCCATGATGTTCGCTGTCATCGTCGAGGAAACCCACCAGCCGCCACGCGCTGCTCTTGGACAACTCCTTGGCCAGGCTCGCCGCCGCATCGCCGGCACCCAGCACCAGCACCGGCTCGCCATGCAGTTTGATAGTTCCGTACAACCCCTGTTCTTTCCATAATCGATAGGCAAAACGGCTTCCGCCCATCAGCAAGATCAGCAATAACGGATCGATCACCAGCACTGCGCGCGGCACAACCATGCTCAGGCGCAGCATCCAGAATGCCAACGGAATCACCGCTGCAGACAGCATGACAGCCAGAAAAATGCGCCGCAAATCCGTGGTGCTGGCATACCGCCAAATGCCGCGGTACAGGCTGAATTGCCAGAAGATAATCAATTGCAGCGGCACGACCCAAAGCAAGGTTTGCTGCATTTCAAGAACATACCTCGACGGCAATTCAAAATTGAAGCGCAACAGATAGGCAAAATACCATGCCAACCCTGCCGCAACGGCATCGTGCAACATGGCCATGATGGAACGCGCATTGGACTTAAACATTTGAAGCCTTTTTTTCCTCAAACTGATATTTGCACCAGTGCCTGTCTATCCAGGCCATCATCGCAAAATAAACGATGCCCCAAAACAGCAAAAGGCTGCCTTGCATCATATTATCCGCGTCAATCCCCCACAGTGCAGATCCGCATGCAAACAACATCACCATGTACTCGGCAAGCGCGGTATTGCGATGCCCCCAGCCCATTTGCACCAACCGCTGGTAATAATGGCTGCGGTGCGCCTGCGAAAGCTTTTCGCCGCGAAGCGCGCGTTTGAACAGCGTTATGGTCGCATCGGCTATAAACGGAGAAAAAACCAGCAGCGGAAACCAGAATGGCCAATATCCGCTCCGCCAGCCCCATGCGCCGAATGCTGCAGCAAGAAACCCGAGCGGTATAGAACCGGCGTCCCCCATGAATATTCTGGCAGGGTGAAAATTGAAAAACAAAAAACCCAGTGCCGCCGCCGCAACTGAAAAATTCAGCAATGCGAATGTTCCATCCCCGCCCATCCATGCACCAGCCCCATAGCAGCCGAAACCGGATAACGCCATGCCGCCCGCCAACCCATCCGAGCCATCCATGAAGTTATACAAATTGGTCATCCATACGACAAACAGCAATACAGGAACAAGCCATGACAAGGGTACTCCTGAGCCCAATACGGCGATCAGCGCAGCGATGAAATGCCCGATCAGGCGCACCCCGGGTGACAGGTTGCGCACATCATCCACCAGCGACAGCACAAACAAACCCAGCGCGGCCAACACGGCCCACCACGGCCAAAATTGCAGCAGAGACCAGCCGGACAGCACGCCCGCCATCAACGCAATGCCGCCAGTGCGCGGCACGGGTTTGTCGTGCAGCGAACGCTCATTGGGAATGTCGTGAACGATGCTGCCGACTTTGCCGGTCGTCAAAACGAACGCCAAGGCCAGCGTTACCAGCATGCTAACCAGCGGGGCGTAATGGGCCATGCCACTTACCATAAGTTGAAATAATGCATTTTAGCATTACGTCGAGCCACTTCCTAAAGCTGCACATCATCCTATAAGATGCGCTTCCATTAATCCGGATAGTTTGGCACCTCATTTATGGCGCACCCTTTCGCCGATCCACGTACACCGCGTATTTTGCTGGTCAAAACCTCGTCGCTAGGCGATGTGCTGCATAACCTGCCGGTAGTCAGCGACATCGCGCGCCATTATCCGGGCGCGCAGATCGACTGGATGGTGGAGGAAAATTTTGCCGCATTGCCAAAATTGCACCCTGCGGTGCGCAACGTTATCCCGGTCGCGATACGACGCTGGCGCGGCAAACTGCTGAATGCTGCCACCTGGCGCGAAATTGCAGCATTGCGCAGCGCACTGGGCGCGCATCACTACGACATCGCGATTGATACGCAAGGCTTGCTCAAGAGCGCACTGCTGATGAGGTTCGCACAGGGATTGCGCTGCGGTTTCGACCGGCACAGCGCACGCGAACCCCTTGCAGCCAGGCTGTATCAACAATCCTTTGCCGTCTCGACAGGGCAACATGCCGTCGAACGCAACCGCCAACTGGCGGCGCAAGCGCTCGGCTATACGCTGGAAAGCCGTGCCGATTACGGCATTAAACCGCCTGCAATCGCCAACCAGGCATGGCTTGCGAAAGTGCCGTATATGGTGTTGCTCCACGCCACCAGCCGTACCGACAAACTATGGGACGAAGCAAACTGGATCAAACTGGGACAATTCCTGCATGAAAAAAATATCCGCTGCATTTTGCCATGGGGCAGCGAGACCGAGCAGGCACGCAGTCTTCGTCTTGCCGAAAGCATCCCGGATGCCATCGCACCACCGCGCCTGAGCCTGAATGAAGCCGCCGCCCTGCTCGGCGGCGCGCAAGCGGCGATCGGTGTGGACACCGGCCTCGCCCATCTCGCGGTCGCGCTGAACATACCCACCATCGGCATTTATACCGCAACCGACCCGGCCCTAACCGGATTACATGCGGGCGCGAATATCATCAACCTCGGCGGTATCGGCCATGCGCCCGATGTCGCAGCCGTGGCCGATGCGCTGCAACGGATGACGGCATGTTAAACGCAAGATTTCTTTATACATTCGCGCTATGGCTGCTGTTGCCCTACATTTTTTTGCGCCTGCTGTGGCGCGCGCGCAAACAACCGGAGTATCTGCGCCATATCGGTGAGCGTTTCGGCTTCTATCCAGCATCAAGCGACAAGCCGGTCATATGGTTGCATGCCGTCTCGGTAGGTGAAACCCGCGCAACACAAAGCCTCGTTACACGGCTGCGCAAAGTTTACCCGCAACATCAAATTCTGCTAACCCATACCACACCTACCGGGCGCGCTACCGGCGAGCAGCTATATGGAAACAGCGTGATGCGCGTATATCTGCCCTACGATTACCCGTTTGCGGTGAACAGATTCCTGCGCCACTTCCAGCCGCGAATCGGCATCCTGATGGAAACCGAAATCTGGTTCAACCTGATTCACGCCTGCCGCGAAACCGGTACACCGTTACTGTTGATGAATGCGCGCATGTCGGAAAAATCAGCACGCAATTATGCGCGATTTACGCGGCTGACCCGCGACGCGCTGGATAAGTTTTCCGCCGTTGCCGCGCAAACCAAAAATGATGCCAAGCGCCTGATTGACCTTGGTGCAAAGGATGTTTCCGTGACGGGCAACCTCAAATTCGACATCGAGCCTCCACAAGCCATGCTGGAACTGGGTGGTCAACTGCGCCAGCAGCTCGGCACCGGGAGGAAGGTGTTTCTCACCGCCAGCACCCGCGAGGGCGAAGAGGTGTTGCTGCTGGATATGCTGAAAGACATACATATTCCGGAATTGCTGCTGGCTATCGTGCCGCGCCATCCGCAGCGCTTCGATGATGTCGCGCAACTACTCGGCCAGCGCGGCATCGCATTCATGCGCAGGAGCGAACTGGGCAAGGCGGGCAACCCGCAAAACCGCGCAGTTCCGCCAAAAATTCAAGCTGTACTGGGCGACAGCATGGGTGAAATGTTTGCCTACTACGCCGCCGCCGACCTCGCCTTCATCGGCGGCAGCCTGCTGCCTTATGGCGGGCAAAATTTAATCGAAGCCTGCGCCGCGGGAACACCGGTGCTGGTCGGCCCGCACACCCATAATTTCGCCGAAGCAACGCGCTTGGCGGTCAATGCCGGAGCCGCGATACAGGTGCGGGATGCCGGTGAACTGATTGTGAAATTGCAGCATCTTCTGAGTGATCCGGATGCTTTATCCGGAATGCGCGATCAATGTAACGGATTTATTGAAAGCAATCGCGGTGCGACAGAAAAATCGCTGCAAATCATCAAATCGCTGTTAACCGCCAACTAAGAGCCTATTTCTCGGGAGCCGTAATTATTTACAGGTAATTTTTGGTATATTGCTTCTTTTGTTTTTATACGGCTGTCAAATCCGATAATTTAGCCCAGAAATTTCATATGCTAGTACGTATCCATGTCAAACAACTGCGCCTGGGGATGCATGTACATGAGCTTTGCGGCTCGTGGATGGATCATCCGTTCTGGCGCGGAGCTTTCTTGCTGGATAACCCCAAGGATTTGAAAACCCTGCTGGCTACCGGCATCAAGGAAGTATGGATAGACACGGCCAAAGGCCTCGGCGTCGCGGTTGAAAGCGATGACGATGAAGGAGAAACGGAAGAGGAAATTGCGGCCGAAGTCGAAGCCACGCTTGCCCAAGCAGATAAAAGTGTCAATAAAGTGGAGCGTGTCAATATCGTGCAAGAGGCGGCGCGCGCCGTCAAAATTTGCTCCAAGTCCAAGCAGGCCGTCACCTCGATGTTTCACGAGGCACGCATGGGCAAGGCGCTGGATGCCGAAGATGCGCTGCCTATCGTCGAGGAAATCTCCACGTCGGTGATGCGCAACCCCGGTGCGCTGATCAGCCTCGCGCGCCTGAAAGACAAGGACGATTACACCTACATGCACTCGGTGGCGGTTTGCGCGTTGATGGTTTCATTGTCGCGGCAATTGGGCCTGGACGAGACGCAGACTCGCCAGGCAGGCTTGGCCGGTTTGTTGCACGACGTGGGCAAGATGATGATCCCGCTGGGCATACTCAACAAACCCGGCAAGTTGACCGATGCCGAATTTCAATCGGTAAGGGACCACCCCAGCCAAGGGCACAAGATGCTCCTGGATGGCAAGGGGATCAGCGAGGTCGCGCTGGATGTCTGCCTGCACCATCACGAAAAAATGGATGGCAGCGGCTATCCCGAGAAACTCACGAGCGAGCAGATAAGCCTGTACGCCAAGATGGGCGCGGTGTGCGACGTGTATGACGCGATCACTTCCAACCGCCCTTACAAGAATGGCTGGGAACCTACCGAATCGTTAAGAAAAATGGCGGAATGGAGCCACGGTCATTTCGACAAACGTATTTTTGAGGCCTTCGTCAAAAGTATCGGCATTTATCCGATCGGCTCGCTCGTTAAAATGGAGTCCAGCCGCTTGGGGGTAATCATAGAACAAACCGAGAAATCGCTGCTTACCCCTGTGGTAAAAATATTTTTTTCCATCAAGTCGAATGCACGGATTCCCCATGAAATATTGGACTTGTCGAAACCGGCCAGCAAGGACAAGATCGTCTCGCACGAGGAACCGGTAAAATGGGGCATCCGCGATATTCAGGAATTGTGGAGCGACATGCCTGCCGCGCCATGGTAAACACATCGCACGATCCGGGAACGGAACGCCAAACGATCATTCCAGTAACGCTGTTTGATACGACCGCGTTTCAGATTGAATCCACCGTCTCGTTATAAATTGGGCTACCCATGTTAAAACGTATCCCGGTCAAGCAACTGCGCATCGGAATGTACATCCATGAGTTTTGCGGCTCATGGTACGACCACCCGTTCTGGCGCAATGCATTCATGCTGGACAAGCCCGAAGATCTGAAGGATATTCTGTCCACCGGCATCAAGGAGGTGTGGATAGACATCGACAAAGGCCTTGACGTTGAAGGCGGTGAAGGCGGAAAGAGCGAAAAGGCGATTGCATCGGAAGTTGACGACACGCTTGCGCGAGCCGATGCCGGCAGCAAAATAGCGCCCCATGCCGACATCGCACAGGAAGCCGCGCGCGCCGTCAAGATATGCGCACAATCCAAACAGGCGATCGCATCCATGTTCCACGAAGCGCGCATGGGCAAGGCCCTGAATGCCAGCGACGCACTGCCTGTCGTCGAGGAAATCACCACCTCGGTGGTGCGCAACCCCGGCGCTCTGATCAGCCTCGCGCGTCTGAAGGACAAGGATAATTACACCTACATGCACTCGGTGGCGGTGTGCGCGTTGATGGTGGCCCTGGCACGGCAGTTGGGCATGGATGAAGAGCAAACCCGCCAGGCAGGCTTGGCCGGATTGATGCACGACATCGGCAAGACGATGGCGCCGCTGGAAATCATCAACAAGCCAGGAAAACTGACCGAGGCCGAATTCCAGATAATGAAAAACCACCCCATCGATGGGCACATCATATTGCTGGAAAGCAAGGGGATGAGCGATATCGCGCGGCATGTCTGCCTGCGCCACCACGAAAAAGTCGACGGCAGCGGATACCCCGACAAACTCACCGATGGAAAAATCGACTTGTATGCCAAGATGGCCGCGATATGCGATGTATACGATGCGATCACTTCCATCCGCGCCTACAAGGAAGGCTGGGAGCCGGCACAATCAATAAGAAAAATGGCCGAGTGGAGCCACGGTCATTTCGACTGGCGGATTTTCGAGGCCTTCGTGCGCAGCATGGGCATCTACCCGGTCGGTTCACTCGTAAGGCTCGCATCCGACCGCTTGGGCGTGGTCATCGGGCAAACCGAACAATCGTTGCTCACCCCAAAGGTAAAAGTATTTTTTTCCATCAAATCCAACATGCGAATCCCCCCGGAAGTGCTGGACTTGTCGAAACCTGCATGCAAGGACAAAATCGTCTCGCACGAAGACCCGGAAAAATGGAATATCCGGGATATTCAGGAACTATGGAGCGACGTGTCGGGCGCGCCATGGTGAGCCGACATTTGAAAAATCCAGCGGTAATGGCGAGATACAAGGCACATTCCTACAAACTCTTGATATGCGCCAGCACGCTTCGTCCCAGTGCAGACAATTCATAGCCGCCTTCCAGAGCCGAAACAATGCGGCCATGCGCGTATTTTTTAGCGACCTGCTTTAACTCATCAGTTATCCACGCATAATCGGCTTCGGTCAGCCTTAGCATCGCCATATCATCATCGCGATGCGCATCGAATCCCGCCGAGATCAGCAGCAACTCTGGCCGGAAACGTTCCAGCGCGGGGAGCCAGTACCGTGTGACCGCATCGCGGAATTCCTCACCGCCCGACCCGGCGGCAAGCGGCACGTTGATGATATGGTCGTTTCCGCTGTCGGCTCCGCAATACGGATAGAAAGGGTGCTGAAAGGTTGAGCACAGCATCACGCGCGGCTCGTCGTGAAAAATATTTTCCGTGCCGTTGCCGTGATGCACGTCGAAGTCCGCGATCGCGACTCTCTGCAAACCATACTGCGCCAGCGCATGCGCCGCACCGACCGCGATGTTGTTGAAAATGCAGAAACCCATCGCACGCGCGCGTTCGGCATGGTGGCCGGGCGGGCGGATGTTGCAAAAAGCGTTCTCTGCCTTGCCCGCCATCACCAGATCGACGCCCAGCACCACCGCGCCCGCCGCGCGCAATGCGGCCGGATAGCTGAACGGGTTCATCGCGGTATCGCCGTCGAGTTGCACGATGCCATGCTGCGGCGCCGCTGATTCGATGGCATCAACATAGCTCGCCTCATGCACGCGCAGCAATTGCTCGCGCGTCGCCTCCGGCGCATCGTGGCGCTGCAAATAATCCAGCAGCCCGGAGGCGATCAACTGATCCTCGATGGCATGGATGCGCGCCGGAGATTCCGGATGGTACGCGCCCATGTCGTGCTTGAGACAGAGGGGATGAGTGATGTAAGCAGTTTGCATGGTAACGCAATGGCAATGGCACAGTGCTATCATACCCAACATCCCACCCTCGGAGGAGAAACGTCATGGGCAAGCACTACCTCAACACCCTGTTCGCTCCCAAATCGGTCGCGGTGTTCGGCGCCAGCGACCGGGTCGACTCGGTCGGCCAGATCGTGTTCCAGAACATGCTGGAAAGCGGCTTTCAGGGCGCGCTATATCCGATCAACGCAAAAAATCCCCAAGTGCAAGGCAAGCGCGCCTACGCCCGTATCGCCGACATCAATGAGCCGGTGGAACTGGCGGTGATCGCCACGCCGCCGCAGACGGTGCCGGGCATCATCGAGGAATGCGGCATCCACGGCGTGAAGGCGGCGGTCATCATCACCGCCGGATTCGGCGAAACCGGGCCTGCTGGCGCGGCGCTGGAAAAGGAATTGCTGGAGGCCGCGCACCGCTACAAGATCCGCCTGATCGGCCCGAACTGCCTCGGCATCATGCGCCCCTCCATCGGCCTGAACGCCACCTTCAACAAGGGCGGCGCAAACACCGGCAACATCGCGTTCGTGTCGCAGTCCGGCGCGCTGTGTACCGCAATTCTCGACTGGGCAAAAAGCAACGATGTCGGCTACTCCAGCGTGGTGTCGATGGGTTCCTCGACCGACGTGGATTTCGGCGAGATACTCGACTACCTGGTATCCGACCCCCAGACCCACAGCATCCTGATGTACATCGAGGGCATCCGCAATGCGCGCATTTTCATGAGCGCGTTGCGCGCCGCCGCGCGCATCAAGCCGGTGATCCTGGTCAAGGTCGGCCGTCACGCGGCGGGCTCAAAAGCGGCGATGTCGCATACCGCGTCGCTGGTCGGCTCGGACGACGTGTTCGATGCGGCGGTGAGCCGCGCCGGCGTGGTGCGCGTACAGAGCGTCACGCAGTTGTTCACCGCCGCCAAGGCGCTGTCGTGCGGCTTTCGCCCGGTCGGCAACCGCCTCGCCATCGTCACCAACGGCGGAGGCCCCGGCGTGATGGCGACCGATCGCGCCGTCGATCTGGGTCTTTCAATCGCCACGCTGTCGGACGCCACCATCGAATATCTCAACGGGCATCTTCCGTCGAACTGGCCGCATGCCAATCCGGTGGACATCATCGGCGACGCGCAGGCGGACCGCTACCACCATGCCGTCAAGGCCTGCCTCGAAGACGACAACGTGGACGGCGTGTTGGCGATCCTCACGCCGCAGGCGATGACCAAACCGCTCGAATCGGCGCAGGCGCTGATCGACCTGGCCAACACCCACAACAAACCGCTGCTGACCTGCTGGATGGGCGAGACCCAGGTTGCCTTGGCGCGCGCCGCGTTCGCCAAGGCGCGCCGCCCGCATTTCCGCACGCCGGAGCAGGCGGTCGAAGTGTTCTCGCACCTGTCCGCCTACTACCGCAACCAGAAGCTGCTGATGCAGATGCCCGGCCCGTTTTCGCACCATGTCGAGCCGGATGTGGAAAGCGCGCGCCTGATTATCGAGGGCGCGATGCAGGAACACCGCAAGGTGCTGACCGAAATGGAATCCAAGGCGCTGTTGTCGTCCTTCAACATTCCCGTCGCGCGAACCATGGTCGCGCATTCGCCCAACGAGGCATTGCTGATCGCGCAGCAGCTCGGCTTCCCGGTCGCGATGAAAATCAATTCGCCCGACATCTCGCACAAGACCGATGCCGGCGGCGTGGTGCTCAACCTGAACAACGCCCACGAGGTGCGCGCCGCCTACCAGCACATCATCGACAACGTGCAGCACAACCGCCCCAACGCGAAGATGGACGGCATCTCCATCGAGCCGATGATCGTCAAACCGAACGGCCGCGAGCTGATGATCGGCGTGACCAGCGACCCGGTGTTCGGCCCGGTGATCACCTTCGGCGCGGGCGGCACCATGGTCGAGATCATGGGCGACCGCGCCGTCGCGCTGCCGCCGCTGAACAAATTTCTGGTCGGCGAACTGATCGGCGAGACCCGCATCGCGAAGATGCTCGGCGCATTCCGCAACATGGCGCCCGCCAACATGGCCGCGCTGGAAGACGTGCTGCTGCGCGTGTCGGAAATGGTCTGCGAGCTGCCGTTGCTCAAGGAGATGGACATCAACCCGCTGATCCTCGACGAGCACGGCGCGCTGGCCGCCGATGCGCGCGTGGTGGTGGAATACCGCCAGCCCGGCGCCGACCGCTACGCGCACATGGCGATCTACCCCTACCCCACGCAACTGGTCAACCAGTGGCAGCTCGCCGACGGCACCGATATCACGATCCGCCCGATCCGCCCGGAAGACGCCGAACTGGTGCAACGATTCGTGCATGACCTGTCGGAAGAGTCCAAATATTTCCGTTTCATGAACAGCATCCAGGAACTCACCGAAACCATGCTGGTGCGCTTCACCCAGATCGACTACAGCCGCGAAATGGCGCTGATCGCCGTAGCCGTCGAACATGAGAAAGAAGTCGAGCTCGGCGTGGCACGCTACGCCACCAACCCGGACGGCGACACCTGCGAATTCGCGCTGGTCATCGCGGACAACATGCAAGGCAAGGGGCTGGGACAAAAACTGATGGTCGCGCTGATGGAAGCCGCGCGCGCCAACGGGCTATCGGTGATCGAAGGCGAAGTGCTGAGCAATAACCACAAGATGCTCAAACTGATGAGCCGTCTCGGCTTCACCAGCAAGACCATCGAAGAAGACCAAGGTATCGTGAAGGTGAGCAAGCCGCTGTAGATACAACCTTTGAAACCCGTTTGATGCGTTTCCGTGAGAAATGCACGCAGCTTGGTCATTCGTAAAAGTGGTACTTGTTGCGTCCGCCATCCTTCGCCTGGTACATCGCCATATCCGCCCATTTGATAACGTCTTCCGGGCTGGCTTCGTGATTGATGAACAGCACCACGCCGATACTCGATGTGCAACGATGCTCTATGGTGATCTCTGCCTGCCCCTCATGTTTGACCGTGAGCAGGTAGGGCTCGGCCAGCGTGGCGCGGATTTTCTCGGCGACAACGCTGGCCTGCGCGATAGATTCGGTTTTATCCGTATCCAGTTCGGTGAACATCACCACGAACTCGTCGCCGCCAAAGCGCGCGACCGTATCCATTTCGCGCACACAACCGGTCAGGCGGTGCGCCACTTCGACGAGCAGCAAGTCTCCAACCTCATGGCCGTACGTATCGTTGAGCGGCTTGAAGTTATCCAGGTCAATGAACATCAGCGCGCTATACAGGCCGCTGCGCTTGCTGGCGGCCATCGCCTGAGCGAGCCGGTCATTCAGCATGCGGCGGTTGGGAAGTTGCGTCAAGGAATCATAGAAAGCCATGTTGCGTATCTGCTCCTCGACTTTCTTGCGCTCGGTGATGTCCTTGATGACGCCGTCGTAGGACAGCAGCCTCCCCGACTCATCTCTGAACAGGATGATCGTATCGCTGACCCAGCGGATCTTTCCGTCTTTCCGGACAATGTGGTGTTCGATGGGCGGAACATCTTTCCCCATCAGCACCTGGCGCACATGCTCCCTGACCCGCTCCCGGTCTTCCGGCACAACCATCTGTATCCATAAATAGGGATCGGCGGCAAATTCCTCCGCCGTGTACCCCGTTACCGTCACGCAATCCGAGCTCTGCGTGGTCTCCACGGCGCGCCCGTTTTCGACGCGCACCGTATATTGATAATCCGTGAGCTCCTCGGTGATGCGTTTGTATCGCGCTTCGCTCAACCGCAATTCCTTCTCGATTTCCTTGCTGTCGGTGAAATCGACACAATTGCCGATATAACCCAGGAATGCTCCTTTCCCGTCAAAGCGCGGGACACCGTGATCCGCGATCCATCGATATTGGCCATCGTACCGGCGCAACCGGTATTCGATATGGAATTCGCGACGCGCATCGAAGGCGTCCGTATAGGCTTCAAGGCAACCCTTCAAGTCTTCCGGATGCACGCCATCCAACCATCCGTTGCCGGCCTCCTGCTCCATGCTGCGCCCCGTGAACTCCAGCCAGCCCTTGTTGAGAAAATTGCAACGTTTGTCGGCGCCCGACATCCAGATCATGATAGGCGCCACATCTGCGATGATGCGGAACCGCTTTTCGCTCTCGCGCAGGGCGTTCGCCAGTTTTTCGCTCTCGATATCCATGCGGCGTTCGCGCCGGTAGGAGAAACCCAGCCCCACCAACCCGATCAGCCAGATTGCGCCGTGAGACAGCGCCAATTCGATGCTACGCTCCCGTTCATGCGCCAGATAAGTTTTCAACGGTACAGACGTGCTGATGCCGCCGCGGATATCGCCCAATTTATAGCCCTGCTGCGCATGGCATTTGAGGCAATCGGATTCCACAACAAAAGGCTTCATCAGCCTCAGGTACGGCTGGCCATCTATCTGCTGCACCTCCAGAAACTCCTTGCTGCCCCGCTCGAACCGGGTCAGGGCATTTGCTTCCCATGTATCGGCAGCATTTTTCGGGTTAAGCGGTTTCAGGCTGGTGAGGTGGCTCTGTGTTCCATATTCGTCGCTGAAATTGGACTGCATCTCGCGCAAGGCATAGGCCGGGTTCATCAGGGTAAGCGGCTTGCCCGTAACGGTGACCACATCGCGGTCGGGCAGATTGAGATAGGGATTGGGTGGTGTGCGCTCGCTGGGTTCAACATAGACGCCCCCATGAGAAGCCACCCATTTGCGGAAAATGATGTCCTTATTGATGCTGGCGCGGGCGGCTGAACTGGCCGAGTTGAACGTGTTACGCCCTTCATGGTGCAGATTCCAGACCAGCGATACAACCACCAGCACGCTCCAACCGGCCAGCACAAGGCCGTATTTGTGAGGGAGATTGCCAGAGCCGGGAGTATCGGGCTTCATGGAAGAATCCGGCCAGTCGTTACGGCGGCTTTATTGCAAAAACTGCCGCCAACATGTTTCATGGCGGCAATACAGGCGCACGACCCGATAATGCGCGGTAAATCGTCAGGCTCACGACAGGTTTTTCCCATGATGCACCTTCCCGAATTTATCCCAAATATTACGGGAGCCTCTAAAAATTCAGAGTATTGGTAGGGTGGATAAAACGCCGGGGGCGTGTATCCGCCATTTTTCGGTGGGTTCGCGCTACGCGCTTAATCCACCCTACAAAACCATGCGGCATATTATGCGTGACACGACACCACTCTACCTCCAACGTGCATCAGCGTTCGCAGGCAGTACGGACTGGATTGGCCCCGGAAGCGGCAGGCGCAAGCAAGCGATTCAGCCATTCCATAACTTGGCCTGCGGCCTGGTGACTGGCTTTTTCCAGCGCCATTGCCCCCCCGCCTGCATCGGCGGTTTGCGCCGGAATATCCAGGCGCAACTTGCCGCTCCCCAATATGCGTTGGTTACGCAGTTGTATTAAAGAATAATGCATGCCAAGTTCGGCATGGCTATTCCGCGCATCGGTGAAGGCCTGCTCGAAAGCGGTAAGCTCGATGCGCAAGCTGCATCGGGCGAGCTGATTGGATTGATCGAGCGCCAGCAAGTTTCCGCCCGCCGTCTGGTGCATAACCGAAGCAAGCATGGCAATGGGCGATGCATTCCATCTGCTGCTGCCATAGGGGTGAAGCTGATTGTCGGCGTAACCGAGCCGATATAGCATATCTTTGCCCATATAAGCCGGCGCGGCACCAATCGGCGCAAGCAGCACAGCCACGGGCAGATTTTGTGCAGGCTGCGCGGGAGCAAGGCCGAATATCGCGATCTCGCGCCGTTCCGGCGGCGCGCATCCTGCCAGAAGCAAACCGGGCAAAATGAAACCGAGCAATAGCAGGATACCTCGCCTCATGGTTTGCGCCCTTTTTCAGCCGGGCCAGGGCGAGGGGCGGGTTTGCCAAAAACGAGGCTCTCCGGATTTTCGTCCAGCGTGTTGATCAGGCGGTTCAAACTCACCGCATCCTGGTTCAACTGATGGGTGAGTTGGTGGATGCGCGGAAGCGTCTCTTCATTCATTGTCACGCCTATCTTGCTGATTTCATCAAGGGCGGTGTTGAGCTTTGTGAAACTGGGGCGTGCCGCGTCCATAGTAGCGGTGGAGGCTTTCAGCAGGGGTTTCAGTTCCACGCTGGCATTGTCGAGGTTTTCCAGCAGGCGGCTGATGCGTTGCCGCCCCTTTTCATCAAGCACCATATTCAGGTTCATGATCAGTTTGTTGGCATTGGCCGCAATTTCTTCCACATTGGTCACCACCTTCTTGCCGGATGCCAGCATGCTGGCCATCTCGGATTCTCCGAGCTCCATCGGTTTGTCGCCCAGCGGTGTACTGTCTGCCCCGGTATCATCCAGTTCGATATACGAAAGCCCGGTCAGGCCTTGTCCGGCGAGGTGACCATGAGAACTCTTGGTCAGTTGCAGAGTTTCGTCCACCGAAATTTTCACGACGATATTGAGTGGCTCGTTAATATTCAGATGACCACAAATTGGTGGTTTATTAGCCTTCTTGGCATCCGCGCATAGCGTTCTTGCGCTATCGATACTCTCGACATGCCCGACATCCACACCACGGAAGCGTACTGCAGCCCGTTTGTTCAGTCCAGATACCGGTTTATTGGAGGTCATGAAATAAGCGTTTTGCGGCGTATGCGCATTGCCTAGCCACCAGAAAGCGGCAAGGAGGCCGATTCCAAGCAACAGCGCAAAAAATCCTGCAATTAGTGTATAGGCTCGATTTTCCATTTATCAGTCCGTTCCAGGCGCTCGCTGACGCCTTTAAAAAAGTTTTGTGCGAAGGGGTGATCGACATTGGCCAACTCGGGCAGACTGCACGAGGCGATGATGTGCTGATCGGCAAGCACTGCCACGCGGTCTGTCATACCTACCAGTGTATCAAGATCGTGGGTGACAAAAATTACAGTCAGGCCAAGTTGTTTCCTGACACTCTTGATCAACTGGACAAACTTGTCGCTGCGATCCGGATCGAGGCCGGCAGTCGGCTCATCCAGCACCAGCAGTTCGGGTTCCAGCGCGAGCGCTCGCGCCAAGGCTACACGCTTGACCATGCCACCGGATAATTGCGCCGGCAACAGCCATGCATGTTTCGGCTCAAGTTCGACCAGCGCCAGTTTATGCATGACCAGCATATGGATGGCTTCCTCGTCGAACTGGCGCAACTCGCGCAAAGGAAACGCGATATTCTCATACACCGTAAGTGCGGAAAACAGCGCACCCTGCTGGAACAGCATGCCAAAACGGTTGCGCGCCTGCCGGGCGGCATCCCGATCAAGCTCCGCCAGGTTTACGCCGAACAAGCGTATTTCGCCACGCGAGGGTGTAGTCAGTCCGATAATATGCCGCAGCAGGGTGGTTTTGCCGCTGCCGGAGCCCCCCACCATCGCCGTCACCTCCCCTGCCCTTATATCGAGGTTGAGGTCGCGGTGGATCACCGTCGAACCATACTGGGTCCAGACTCCGGTGACTTCGCAAATGATGCCGTGCTTGCTCATTGTCCGATACTCCGGGTCACGATGGCGAATACGGCATCAACCAGTATCACGGTGGTGATTGCAGCCACCACCGACGAGGTGGTGCTGGAAGACAGGCTTTCGGTATTGGGTTTGACGCGCAGCCCGAAGTGGCAGGCGATCAGGGTCACCAATACGCCGAAAGTCAGCCCCTTGAATACGGCCAGCGTCAGGTTCACCGGCACCACAACCTGGGGCAAGCGATCCAGGAAAAATTCCACGCCGATCCCGAGTTGCATCTTGGCGGCCAGCATGCCACCGAAAATCGCCCAGGCGGAAGTCCAGAAAACCAGCAAGGGGGCGACCAGCGTGAGCCCAACCACTTTCGGCAGGATCAGCCGCAAGGTGCGCGAGATACCCATGGTGGACAACGCGTCGATCTCTTCGGTGACCCGCATCACGCCGATTTGCGCCGTCATCGCGGAGCCGGATCGCCCGGCCACAATGATGGCCATCAGGATAGGGCCAAGCTCGCGAATGCCGGCCAGGCCGATGATATTGACGATGAAAATATCGGCGCCGAATTTGCGCAATTGAATCGCCATCAGGTAGGCCATTGCGATGCCGATCATGAAACCCACCAGCGCGGTTACCGGCAAAGCCTGCACGCCGCCCTTGTAAAAATTTGCCGTGATCTCCTTGAATGGAATCTTGCGCGGATGCATCAGGATGTAGAAAAATTCGAGCGTCAAGCTGCCCACAAGATTAATAAAACCGGCGAGGTGGCTGAAGAATTCCAGATACTTGTCCCATAGCATATAGAGCGATGCCATCAGGTTTCCCTGCCCTGCCGCAAACGAATGTGCGGCAGGCAAGGTGGCAAGCATGTCGAATAAGACGGTATGTTCGGGGCGCAACGACATTCTTTGGTCTACATGCTTTCCCCACCCAGTCCACAGCATCACTGCGGCGGCGCTATCGAGCTGATCCACGCCGCTCAGATCCCAGTGCGTGAACGGGTTACCAAAGAAGGCGGAAAGATGGTCGCGCAGATCGGCAAAATTGTTCTGCGCGCCACGTAAAGACCAAGCGCCGGTAAGAACCACCCGCTTGGTTCCATCCGGCAAATCTTCAACACGAAATTCCGCGTCGGTCACCTGTTCTCCATGATGTTGTTTTCCATTTTCACAAAACAATTCGCTTTATCGGAATATACCTGAAACTTCATGTTTATTGGGCATTTGCTAAATAATCTACCGCTGAATAATCTACCATAATGCCATTATGAAAAGTTGCTGCTCTGCGTATCATGCTCTGGAAATAATTCTTCCATGTAACCAAATTGTGTAATGTCACGGATGCGCGCCGGGTACAGCACCCCGTCGAGATGGTCGCATTCATGCTGTACCACGCGCGCATGAAACCCGCTTACTATCCTGTCTATCAGCGCGCCATTTTCATCGTATCCCTGATAGCGGATATTCTGAAAGCGCGGCACGAGCCCGCGCAGTCCGGGTATGCTCAGGCACCCTTCCCATGCCTGTTCGGTCTTGTCATCCAGCGTTGTAATAACGGGGTTGATGAGTACGGTTTCCGGTACGGTTTCCGCATCGGGGTAACGCGAATTCTGGCTGTCTTGGGCATGTTGCGGAGGAGGCACACCAAAAATAACTACGCGCAGGTTCACGCCGATTTGCGGCGCCGCTAAGCCTACGCCATTCAAGGCCTGCATGGTATCGCGCATATCCTCCAATAGCGCGCGCAACTCGACGCTGCCGAAACTGCTGACCGGCTCAGAGCGTTGCAGCAGCCGCGCATTCCCCATACGCAGCACCTCCCTAATCGCCATCGCCACTCACCACACATCCGAGAATGCTGCGTACCCGCCCCATCGCGGCATTCGCAACAGCGTTGACTCTTTCCATATTAATGCCTTGCTTGTTGTCGCCGCGCCCCGCCGCATAATTCACAACCACGGCGATGATCGCATAGCTCATGCCCAACTCCATCGCCAGCGCGGTTTCCGGCATCCCGGTCATGCCGACCATATCCGCGCCGTCGCGCTCGTAGCGATCAACCTCTGCGATACTGTCCAGGCGCGGCCCTTGCGTGGCAGCATACACGCCCCCATCCATACAAGGTTGCTGCACGGTTTTAGCGCTACGCAAAATATGGTCGCGCAATTTCTGGCAATAAGGTAATGTGAAATTGGTGTTGGTATATATTGCGTCGCGCGTATCGTAAAAAGTCGCATCGCGCCCGTGGGTATAATCGATGATCTGATCCGGCACAACAATGGCACCGGGCGTCAAATCGGCACGGATGCCTCCCACTGTCGCAATCGAGACCACTTTACTCACGCCCTGTTCGCGCAATGCCCAAAGGTTGGCGCGATAGTTCACCAAGTGTGGAGGGATGATGTGCCCATAGCCATGGCGGGCCAAAAAAATCACCTCGTGCTGATCCAGCGTGCCAAACAGGAATGCGCCGGACGGTTCGCCATAAGGCGTGCGCATTACCTGCCGATGTGTGATTTCCAGATTCGCCAGCTCTGTCAGGCCGTGGCCTCCAATAATTGCCAACATAAAATTTTCCTTTTTTTACCGCTTATGGTGAGTGGGGAGTGGGAAGTGTGCGGACCACCCGCGCTTCCTTCCTACTTCCTACTTCCTGATCTCTCACTGCATATATGGCAGGCAAATTACGCCACGCCCCTTCGATATCCATGCCATAGCCGAACACGAAACGGTTCGGCAGCTCCACCCCGACAAAATCGGCATAAACGGGCTTTGGTTTGTCATGCCGCTTATCGGCAAATACCGCGCTATAAAATTTGCTTGCCCCCAATTCCATCACGCGCAGGCGCAGTGCCGCCATAGTAAGCCCCTCATCGAGAACGTCATCCAGCACCAGCACGACGCGGCCACTCACATTTCCACCCGGCTCGACTTTCCAGCACATTTCTCCGCCGTGTGTCGCGCCACCGTAACGCGACACATGCACATAATCAAAATCCAGCGGAAATTCGAGCAACGGCAATAATTGTCCGGTAAACACCACCGCGCCACCCATTACCGACAACACCAGCGGATGCGCATCCGAAAAAGCGGCGTTGATTTGCCGCGCGATCCGTTGCAGCGCCGCCTGCACCTGCTCCGCCGTGCAGATCAATTCCGCATCGCGCAAGGCTTCTCGTGCATGCTGGATCGAAGCACTCATTTATACATGCAATCCTTATTCAGGCTCTTCAAATAAGCGGAGAACTCTTCGCACAATTCGGCATGTTTCAACCCGAACGCCACGGTCGCCTTCAAATAACCCAGCTTCGAACCGCAATCATAGCGCGTTCCCTTGAAACGATAAGCCAGCATTCTTTCTTCCTGCATCAGTGCGGCGATCCCGTCGGTCAATTGAATCTCCCCGCCTGTGCCTGCCTGCACCTTTTCCAGGTGATGGAAGATGCGCGACGTAAGGATGTAACGCCCGACCACGGCGAGCGTCGAAGGCGCGTCTTCCGGTTTTGGTTTTTCGACGATGGCATTCACTTGCTCTATATCAGCCGACAGGGCGGTACTTCCGATAATGCCATATTGGCTGGTCTGTTCGCGCGGCACATTCTGCACCCCCAGGATAGAACACTGATGCTGCTGGAACACGCCTGCCATCTGGCTAACGATGGGCGTATCGCCGTCGATCAGGTCGTCCGCCAGGATCACCGCGAATGGCTCGTTCTGCACTATCGGCTGCGCGCACAGCACCGCGTGCCCCAGCCCCAGCGGTTCGGCCTGGCGAATATAGATGCAGTTGATGTGCGCGGGAATCACTTCGCGCACCAGACGAAGCAATTCCTCCTTGCCGCTTATTGCCAGCTCGGCCTCCAATTCGTATGCCTTGTCGAAGTGATCCTCGATCGCGCGCTTGTTGCGCCCGGTGATGAATACCATATCGGTGATGCCCGCCGCCACGGCCTCTTCCACCGCATACTGGATCAGCGGCTTGTCCACGACCGGCATCATTTCCTTCGGGCTGGCCTTGGTGGCCGGAAGAAAACGGCTTCCCATGCCGGCGACCGGAAACACTGCCTTGGTTATTTTTTTCAACTTACACCTCCATGATTCACTGCAAACCATCTTGTCCGCAGATTACCCAGATTAAGCAGATTAAAACCTGCCTTTTTATAATCTGTGTAATCTGCGGGCAAGCGTTTTATTCGCTTTCGAGCATCGCCAAAAATTGCTGTTCCTCCAGCACCGCGACACCCAACTCGCGCGCTTTGTCCAGCTTGCTGCCCGCCTCGGCTCCCGCCACCACATAATCGGTCTTCTTCGATACGCTGCCGCTGACCTTTGCGCCGAGCGCTTCCAGTTTTGCCTTGGCCTCGTCGCGGCTCATCGCTACAAGCGTGCCTGTCAACACAAAAGTCTTGCCGCTGAACGGCAAGCTGATTGCCGGTTGCGCTTGATGCTCCGCCCAATACACTCCCGCTTCGCGCAGGCGCTTGATGACTTCCCGATTATGCGTTTCCGCGAAGAAATCTGCCATGCTCTGCGCAACTACCGGGCCGACATCGCGCACCTGTTGCAAATCGTCCGCATCTGCCGCCAACAGATTATCCAGCGAGCCAAAATACTGCGCCAAATCCTTGGCGGTGGATTCGCCGACATTGCGGATGCCCAGTGCAAAAATAAAACGCGCCAGCGTGGTGTGTTTGCTAAGTTCTATCGCAGCCAGTAAATTGAGCGCGGATTTTTCACCCATGCGCTCCAGTGCAATGAGCTTCAGCAGTTGCAATTTATACAAATCCGCCGGCGTACTGACGATATGTTTATCCACCAGCTGTTCAACCAACTTATCGCCCAACCCCTCGATATTCATGGCACGGCGGCTGGCGAAATGCAACAACGCCTGCTTGCGCTGTGCCGGACAAAACAGGCCGCCAGTGCAACGCGACACCGCTTCATCTTCTTGCCTCGTGACACGGGAGCCGCATACCGGGCAAATTGCGGGCATGGCAAATTCACGCTCATTCCCCGCGCGGCGCCCAGGCGCCACACGGGCCACTTCCGGGATCACATCCCCGGCGCGGCGCACGATAACGTGATCGCCGATACGCACATCCTTGCGGCGTATCTCGTCTTCGTTATGCAGCGTCGCGTTGGTCACCGTGACGCCGCCGACAAACACCGGCGCGAGCCTTGCCACCGGGGTCAATGCGCCGGTGCGCCCGACCTGCACCTCGATATCGAGCAAGGTAGTCATCGCCTCTTCGGCAGGAAATTTATGCGCGATGGCAAATCGCGGCGCACGCGATATGAAACCGAGTTGCTGCTGTTGCGCTGTATCGTTGACCTTGTACACCACCCCGTCAATGTCGAAAGGCAAGGTGGCGCGTTGCGCGCCGATCTCGCGATAATAGCCCAACAAACCTTCAAGCCCCCTGACAACGCGGCATTGCCGCGAAACCGGCACTCCCCAACCCCTCAACAAATCCATCTCGCGATCATGGCGCCCCGGCAAAACGGCGTTGTCGCAAAAACCGATACCGTATGCAAAAAAACTCAGCCTCCGGCTGGCAGTAATACGCGAGTCGAGCTGGCGCAAAGAGCCCGCCGCCGCGTTGCGCGGATTGGCAAACTCTTTTTCGCCTTTCGCGCGTTGCGCATCGTTCAATTTCATGAAATCTGCCTTCATCATCAACACTTCGCCGCGCACTTCCACATCCTTGACCGCCTCGTTCAGGCGCAACGGGATGGCGCGTACCGTACGCAGATTTTCGGTTACGTCTTCGCCCGTGCTACCGTCTCCACGCGTCGCGCCTTGCACAAATATCCCGTTACGGTAAGTCAGCGTAATCGCCAAGCCGTCGAATTTCGGCTCGACCGCGTATTCCACCTCCGGAATGCCGAGAGCCTCGCGAACGCGCGCGTCGAAGGCTCTCACCTCCTCGTCACCGAACGCGTTATTGAGCGACAGCATCGGCGTGCGGTGCTGCACTTCAGCAAAAGATTTGAGCGATTTACTCCCCACCCGCTGTGTCGGCGAATCCACGCTCAGCAGTTCGGGATGCTGCGCTTCGAGAATCTGTAATTCACGGAATAATTTATCGTATTCCGTATCGGGAATGCTGGGGTCGTCCAGCGCGTAATAGCGATAATTGTGGTGTTCGATTTCGGCGCGCAATTGCGCGATGCGTGCTTTTGCGTCAGATGTCATCGCGCAGCGATTCCTAGCCCCTCTCTCCCTCTGGGAGAGAGCTGGAGAGGGGGAAGGGCGACAATAAAATTTGACATTAACGAAGCCCTCCCCATCAGGCGAATAAGCGGCGCGCCTGCCCGCTGCCCGGAATGATGCCGCTATCGCGCATTTTCGTTTCAATCTCGGCGATACGCGCACGGATGAGCGCCAGCCCGCTATCGCTCAACACCACGCGATGGTCGTCCACCAGGTTGGCTTGCAGTTCCCCGGCAAATTCGTGCGCGATACGCGCCATAAGATCGAATTGGGTAACGGGGTTCAGCGTGCGCGGAACATCCAGCAGCAACGTGATGCCCGGTGTGCGAAAAGCCTCCAGCATGTGCTTCTGAAACGGCTTTGCATCCTGATTGGTCAAAGTGAACAAGCTGTGCTCCTGCGCATTCAACAAATGAAATGCGCCATCCGACTCCAGCGTCATACCCTGCAAAGCGGCGGCTTGCGCGATTTTCCCGCCGGACAACAAACGTTCCCCGGGAGGCACCAGATTAATCCCGACCATCTGATCTACCTCGGCGCAAAATTGGTCCAGTTCAACTGCCAAGCGGTGTGTTTCATCGGTGTCCGGAACGGTTGCATCCGCATTGATGTTCCTGGCCAAACCAATCACCAGATCGCGAAAATCCGCCAGCTTTGCCGCACTGACCGCGCCGCCCCTATCCACCAGTTGCAGCGCGATGCGAAAGCGCGCATATAACGTCTTGCCTTCGGCAATGGCACGTTCCCACCGTTGATCCCCAAGTGTCAGACCGCACACTTGCACCGGCTTGCCAAAATCGAATTTGCGCTGCCACAAGCCATCCAGCACGGCTGGTGGGCCGGGTTCGTCCAGATGCAATTCGATGATGAAATCGCTGCGCATATCCAGCAACGCACAAGACTCATCCAGCAAGGTAACGGCCGCGCCTTCTTCAGCAGGCGGCATTACAGCCCCATCATCCGCATCCGGCATGGCATCGTCTGCCATTGCTTCAATCATCTCAGCCGGGGGCGCTTGCACGATATGCTCTACCGGATCACCATTGCTGCCCCGATACAACGCATCCGCATGGCTCGCCTTGAATGCCGAGCCAAATTTTCGCCGGTACTGTTTTTGCTGCCACCAGCCAAAGGCATATACCGCAATGATTGCGACAAAACCTATTGCAAGCAGGGCTACTTGTAATTCGCTCATATTCTTGGAAAAGCCTCTAAATACCGAAAAACAGGCAATAAAATTCTATGCGCAGATTATCTCAAGCCGGCTGATAAACGGCAAAGACAAAAAACGACAGTACCGGATATCGCGCACCCTTGGCATTGCGCTAATCGGCAAACATGAAACGACCCGGAAAGATTTTCCACTTCTCCGGGGATTCAGCTTCCACAACCTTATCCCCCATGCCCCTGATATGTGACAGATCAATATCTCTTGGAGGTAGATAGCTATTGTTCTTCAGGTCGTACACGATCCGGACTACCGGCTGGGTCAGGTTTTTGGTCTGCTTTATAACGATTCCGAGCTTGTCGCTCTCCAGCCGCGCCAATGTTCCGACAGGGTAAATTCCGATCGTCTTGATGAACTGCTGAACCATATCCATGCGAAACAGTTTGTCCGCTCCCTGAAACAGGTTTTTGATGACTTGGCAGGGGTCTCCGGCATTTCCATACGGGCGGATGGAAATACTGGCGTCATAGACATCCGCGATGGATGCCATCTGCCCCACAACGGAGATATCGTTTCCCTTCAACTGATAGGGATAACCGGTTCCATCATAGCGTTCATGATGCTCCATGGCGATGGAAATGGCCTTCTCGGGAAAGTTTCCCGAGGCGATCATTATCTCTCCTCCCCACAGCGGGTGTTTTTTGATGACATCAAGCTCTTCGAGCGTCAGTTTCCCCGGTTTCTTCAGGATGGAATCCGGGATACGGATAGTTCCAATATCATGGAACAAGCCGCCAAGCCCCACATCGAGCAATGCGTCCTTGTCCATTCCCATGGTCTGTCCAAAGGCCATCATCAACGCACAATGGCTCACCGAATGTTCCAGCGTGTACCCGTCCTTTTTTTTCTTTCGGCAGACCGTGACGATGGCATCCTTGTTTTCATTGACCGATCCATAAATTTCTTCAAGCAGCGACCTTATGGGCTCCATTTTTATTTTTCCGCTGGATCTGATTTCCTTAATGGAGTTTTCCAGCGTAGCACTGGCCTTGCCTAAAATGATCCTGGCATCGCGAAGCTCCTCCTCCAGCGACCTCGGCTCACGGAAAGCTTCATTTTCCAGTTGTGCGAGCTCGTCCTCGTTTGGCTCCTCATAAACATCAAGCCCCTTTTCCGGGTCTATGTACAAATCCTTGATGCCCTGCTTGGCAATCAGGTTGATCTCGTTTTGGGTCTCAATTATGAAATTTCTGATATCCCCGATACGCATCCGCTCCCTTAGGCCGCATTTGATTTCATCAATATACATGCCCGGAATCAGTTGCTCTATCGTGATCAATTTTCTCGCCATCGCAAATCCTTCCGCCCCAGAATGCCGCCCGAATCTTTTTTGTTGATTATACCAACTGCCCATTCACATTCGCAGCCACCTTCATCCCCATGCCAATAGTCTCATAAATTGAATATAAGGGAGTGTTGCGAGTAACGCCGCGATTGAATGCGCTATAGATCCCGCCCACAAACCTGAGGCGGGGTTTTCCAATTCGGGGAGATTCAAGAATTCAGAGGGCGCACAAGCATAAAGAGCTGGCGAGTCGCGTAGCAGATACCTTCAAGCGCGGATTTAACGGTTTGGTTTATGCATCGCCCATTGCTACTGCCAGCTTGCCGACCCGCCCTTCCACCTCGCGCATCGCGACTTCGTGGCGCGGCAATGCGCCCGCATCCAGTCCTTGCAAATATTGCCGCATCGAAACCAGCTCATAACCCTGCGCCTGCCAGCCCTCCAGCAATTGCTCGAAAATCGGCAACAGCTTGCCTCCTTCCAGCTCGGCGTGCAGCGTGAAGACGTGCCCGGCAAGAGGCGAGTTTTCGGTGAGCTGCAAGATATGCTGCGCGATATTGCCCAACGTAACGCCGTCGCGATTCAACAATTCGTCCAGCGTCGGCAACGTGGTCGGCAGTTGAGGGCAGGCGATGATCTCGGCCTGCCAGGTGGGGATAAAGGGATGTGTGCCACGCGTGTCGGAGCTGTAATCGAATCCCATACGCTGCGTCAGACGTAATGCATGGCGGTTCGTCTGCCAGCCGGCGGCGGCGTGGGCATGCGGCGTTTCGCCGAAGATTTCCGTGTAACGATCCACCGCGCGCTGCAGCTCGCGCCGCGTCCATGCTTCATCCTTGCCCGCTACATGATCCTGCCAGCGGATATGATCATAGCAATGGATGCCGGTCTCGAAGCCTGCATCGCGCACGCCGCGCATGATCGCCGCACATTTCCTGCCGATGTCTGGCCCCGGCAACAAGGTGCCGTACAGCAGGGTCTTGATGCCGTAATGCTCCACCACCGAGGTGCGCGACACCTTGCCGATAAAGCCGGGGCGGAACACGCGCTTGATCGCGCGCCCGGTGTGATCCGGGCCGAGCGAAAAAAAGAAGGTCGCCTGCGCGTTGTGGCGTTGCAGCGCATCTACCAGGCGCGGCACGCCTTCGCGCGTGCCGCGATAGGTATCGACGTCGATTTTGAGGGCGAGTTGCATACTGATCCTAGAAAAAACAAATATCCACGAAAAACACGAAAGGCACGAACAATCCAAAATCCGCCGTGTTGCGTATTGATATCAAATGGGTGGTTGCTGGGCTAATACAACCTATGTTTTTATTTCGTGCCTTTCGTGTTTTTCGTGGACAAATTGCTTTTTGTACCCACAAATCAATCCACCAAGCCGCGCGCTTCTGCCACCTGCCCGCGATACGCGTCGAATATCTTGCGCAGCGTATCGGCCATGTTGACGGTCGGCTTCCAGTTCAATTCCTCGCAGGTATTGGTGATTTTCGGCACACGGTTCTGCACGTCCTGGTAGCCCTTGCCGTAATACGCCGCCGAAGTCGTCTCGACGATCTTCACCTTCTGTGCCGATGGGCGGTATTCAGCATATTCGTTGGCCAGTTTGAGCATCATGTCGGCGAGATCACGGATCGCGTAGTTGTTGGATGGATTGCCGATGTTGTAGATTTTGCCGGAGGCGATGCCATCCTTGTTCTCGATGATCTTCATCAGCGCGGCGATGCCGTCGTCGATGTAGGTGAACGCGCGTTTCTGGTGGCCGCCATCCACCAGACTGATGTTCTCGCCGCGCACGATATGACCGAGAAACTGCGTGACCACGCGCGAACTGCCTTCCTTCGGCGTGTGGATCGAATCCAGCCCGGCGCCGATCCAGTTGAACGGGCGG
Organism: Gallionella sp.; assembly: GCA_049294375.1. Taxonomy (GTDB): domain Bacteria; phylum Pseudomonadota; class Gammaproteobacteria; order Burkholderiales; family Gallionellaceae; genus Gallionella. The sequence continues at coordinate 43,343 of JBAQCT010000003.1, forward strand.
AACAGCGTGAAGTTCAAGCCCTCCATGCCATAACCCCAGATCACGCGATCCATCAGTTGCTTGGAGCAGGAATAAATCCAGCGCGGCTTGTTGATCGGGCCGCAGATCAATTCGGAATTTTCCGGATCGAATTCCTCGTCGTGGCACATGCCGTACACTTCCGAAGTGGACGGAAACACCAGATGTTTGCCGTATTTCACCGCCGCGCGCACGATGGGTAGGTTGGCCTCGAAGTCCAGTTCGAACACGCGTAGCGGCTGCTTCACGTAGGTCGACGGCGTGGCAATTGCCACCAGCGGCAGGATCACGTCGCACTTGCGCACATGGTACTCGACCCATTCCTTGTTGATGGTGATGTCGCCCTCGAAGAAGTGGAAGCGCGGCTGGCCGATCAGGTCGGAAATGCGGTCGCTGCTCATGTCCATTCCGTACACCTCCCAGTCGGTGGTCGCGAGAATGCGGTTGGACAAGTGGTGGCCGATGAAGCCATTCACACCGAGGATCAATACTTTTTTCATTGCTGTTTCCTTAACGATTGAATTCAAATTTCCCTGCACCATGCTTTGCGGCAAACTCCGCCGCGCTCGTCTCGACACCGTCCAGCTCGAAGCGCACCACGCGCAGCACGCCCTGCCCGCAGATCGCATAAGCCTTGTCTTCCTTCACATAGAAGGCGGGTTTCTCTCCGGAAACTGTGCAGTCAGTATCTATTGTCTGCAGAATACGCACCGGCTTTCCTAGCAACCGAGTCGTCGCCCCCGGATATGGCGGCGCAACGGCGCGCACCAAGTTGTGTATCCGCTGCGCGCTTTGCGACCAGTCGATAACGCCGTCTTCCGCCTTGCGCCCGCCGAAATATGCTCCCTTGCTCAAGTCCTGTTTCACCGCCTGTGCCTTGTCTGCCAGCAATACGGGAAGCGCGCCGTTCAGCGCGATCTCCGCCGCCACGGTCACCTTCTGGAATACCTGCAACGCGGTATCGTTGGGCAATATCGGCACGGCTTGCTGCGCGACAATGTCGCCGTTGTCCGGCTTATCGGTCATGTAATGCAGCGTCGCACCGGTTTCCGTTTCGCCGTGGATGATCGCCCAATTCACCGGCACACGGCCACGGTACTTCGGCAACAGCGAGCCATGCATATTCAACGCGCCGCGTTTCGGTATCTCCAGCAACTCGCGCTTGAGCATCTCGCGGTAATAGAAAGAAAAAAAGAAATCCGGCTGCAACGCGCGGATTTGTTCCACCACTTCCGGCGTATTCGGGTTGTCCGGCGTGATGGCCGGAATGCCGTGCAGCGCCGCCAGTTCCGCCACGCTGTCGAACCAGATGGTTTCTTTCGGGTTGTCGCGGTGCGTGACCACCAGCGCGACCTCCACGCCGTGCGCCAACAGGACGGATAAGCATCTGTAGCCTACGTTATGGTAAGCAAAGACGACCGCCCGGCTCATTCCTGGCTATCCGAAAACAAAGAAGGATGCGCTGCATCTTCACCCGGCTTTGTCCTTCGCCCTTTGCCCTTTTCCTGTTTTTCCAGCACCGCCTCCACCAGATAGCGCGGACGATGGCGCACCTGCTGGTAAATGCGCCCGACGTATTCGCCCAGCAGGCCGATGCCGAACAGCGCGATGCCTATCAGGAAGAACATCAGTGCGAACAGCGTGAACAGCCCTTCCGCCTCCGGGCCGATCATGAGGCGGCGCACCACAAGGAACACAAAGAATGCCCCCGAGCCGAGCGAAATCAGCATACCCGCCATCGAAAACCATTGCAGCGGCACCAATGAGAAACCGGTCATCAGGTCGAAATTGAGGCGGATCAGGCTGTACAGCGAATACTTCGATTCGCCCGCAGTGCGTTCGTCATGCCCCACCACCACCTCTGCGGGATTGCGTGCGAAGGTATAGGCCAGCGCCGGGATGAAGGTGCTCACCTCCTTGCAACTATTGACCGCATCGACGATATGGCGGTCGTAGGCGCGGAACATGCAGCCCTGATCGGTCATCTTGATGCGCGTGATGCGCTCGCGCAGCCCGTTCATCGCGCGCGATGCGGCATGTCTCCACCAGCTATCGCTGCGCTGCCTGCGGATCGAGCCGACGTAATCGTAGCCCTCGTCCATCTTCGCCAGCAGCAGGCCGGTGTCCTCGGGCGGGTTTTGCAGATCGGCGTCCAGCGTCACCACGCGCTGCCCGCGACTGTGCTCGAAGCCCGCCATGATCGCCATATGCTGGCCGAAATTGCCGTTGAACAGGATCACCCGCGTCACATCGGGGCGCCTCTGGAACTGCTCGCGCAGGATCGCGGCGGAGCGGTCGCGGCTGCCGTCGTTGATGAACAATATCTCATACACGATACCGAGCTTGTCCAGCGCCGGATACAACCGGTCGAACAGCGCCTGCAGACCCTGCTCTTCGTTATAGACGGGAATGACGACGGAAAGTTGGGGAGTGCTCATGGGGCGGCATTTTACCGCATGGGGCGGAGTTCGCGAAATCCGGAATTAGCTTATATGGCAAATTCAGGAGGCGTATGCACAGTGCACGCAACACTGATTGGATTTTCTGAAATGGCATCAAGCTGTAGCCAGCAACCACAGAACAAGCCGATAAACTAAAGTGGGCCTACAGTAATGGGCGATTTGCCTTTGTCATCTGGCTAAATGCTCAACCGCCGATACTGTACCGCTTCGGCAATATGTCTGGTCGCGATGTTATCAACGCCTTCCAGATCGGCGATGCTGCGCGCGACCTTGAGCACGCGATGGTAGGCGCGTGCTGAAAGATTGAGGCGGCTGATGGCCTGTTGCAGCAGCGCGATGCCCTGTGCATCCGGCGCGCATAATGCGTCGATTTCGGTCACCGAAAGCTGCGCGTTGGCCTTGTCCTGACGCACAAGCTGGCGCTGCCGCGCGATCTCGACGCGTGCCTGCAAATCGGCACTGGCCTCGCCATCCGCCTTGTTGAGCAGATCATCCTGCGCCACGGCGGGCACTTCGATCTGGATGTCGATACGGTCCAGCAGCGGGCCGGAAATCTTGCTGCGATAGCGCGAAACCTGATCCGGCGTGCAGCGGCATTTGCCGTTGTAGTGGCCGAGATAGCCGCACGGACACGGGTTCATCGCCGCGATGAGCTGGAACTGCGCCGGAAAATCGGCGCGTTTTGCGGCGCGCGAAATGGTGATGCGCCCCGATTCCATCGGCTCGCGCAACACTTCCAGCACGCTGCGGTCGAACTCCGGCAACTCATCGAGAAACAGCACGCCGTGCAAGGCCATCGAGATTTCGCCGGGGCGCGGATTACTGCCGCCGCCGACCAGCGCCACACCGGATGCGGTGTGGTGCGGAGACCGGTAGGGTCGCGTCTTCCACTTCGCCACGTCGAAGTGGCCATCCAGCGATTGCAGCGCCGCGCTCTGCAACGCTTCGGTCTCGGACATCTGCGGCAGGATACCGGGGAAGCGCGCCGCCAGCATGGATTTGCCGGTACCCGGCGGGCCGACCATCAGCACGCTGTGCCCGCCGGCGGCGGCGATTTCCAGCGCGCGTTTGACTTGCGCCTGCCCTTTCACTTCGCGCATATCCGGGTAATGCGGCGCGATCCTCTGCGGCTGACTGATATACGGCGCGAGCGCTTCGCGTCCGGCGAAATGCGCGGCCACTTGCAGTAGCGATTGCGCCGGGTACACGGTTGCCTCCTCCACCAGCGCGGCTTCGGCGACATTTGCCTGCGGCAAAATGAAGGCGCGCCCGCTGCTGGCAGCACGGTAAGTCATCGCTAGCGCGCCGCGTATCGGACGCAGCTCACCGGTCAATGCAAGCTCCCCAGCAAATTCATAATCATTCAGGCGGTCGGAGGGAATTTGCCCGGTTGCGGCGAGGATGCCCAGCGCGATGGGCAGATCGAAGCGCCCGCTTTCCTTGGGCAAATCGGCGGGGGCGAGATTGACGGTGATGCGTCTTGCGGGAAAATCAAACCGGCAGTTCTGCAACGCGGCGCGCACGCGATCCTTGCTTTCCTTGACTTCGGTTTCCGGCAGGCCGACGATGGTGAAATTGGGCAGGCCGTTGGCGAGATGCACTTCGACGGTAACGAGCGCCGCCTCCATGCCGGAGAGGGCGCGGCTGTAGAGCACCGCGAGGCTCATGGGGCTGTCATTCCCGCTTGCGCGGGAATGACGAAACACCAGGATTTTCCTTGCGGCATTAAGGTTGCTTGCGCTGCGCTTCCAGTGCGGCGACCCGCGCTTCGAGCGCGGTGAGATGTTCGCGCGTACGCGCCAATACCTGCGCCTGGATGTCGAATTCTTCCCGCGTTATGAGATCGAGTTTGGCAAAACCCTGCATGAGTAACGCGCGGACATTTTTTTCAATATCCTTGGCCGGGCTGCTTTTCATTACCTCGCTTAATTTGGCAGATAAATCGTCAAAAATTTTTGCGTTGAGCATGGTTTAGTCTCCCGTAGTTAATCCGCCCCGAAGTGTAGCAACTTACCCGCGTCTTTGCCGCACCTAATGGGTGCGATAGCGACCGGATGCGCACCATGAACATGCGCAAGCCTGCATAGCGGAATCTTGGCTTCATCGCAACATATTGTATATAAAATATAATTTAAGATGGCACGCATCCTGCTGTACCAAGTGCACGAACATTATTAACTTCAAAATAAGGAATCATGATGAAAACAAGTAAAGCATGCTCTAGCAGGGCTGGAAATAAATTATTGAACTCCTTGGTATTGGCGGCATGGCTTGCTCCCGGCGCGGCCATGGCGGCGGACGCGCCCGCATCGCCGCACACGCTCACCGCCAATATCGGCTTCACCACCGACTATATTTTTCGCGGCATTTCGCAAAACGTCGGCGAGCCCGCGGTGCAGGGCGGCATCGATTACTCCCACTCCAGCGGTTTTTATGCCGGCGTGTGGGGCTCGAATATCGGCTGGATTACCGGGAGCGGTGCAACCGGTAATGCGAGCATGGAGCTGGACACTTACTTCGGTATCCGCAACAGCTTTTCCGGGGATTTCACCTATGACTTCGGCTTCATCCGTTACAACTATCTCGGCACTTATACGCCCGCAGCCGGTGGCTATGTGGATGCCGATACCGATGAGGTCTACGCCGCGATCGGCTACAAGTGGATCACCGCCAAGTATTCCCATGGCCTGGGCGATTTCCTGACAGTTCCGGGGGCAAGGGGGACCGGCTACTTTGAAATCAACGCCAATATCCCCGTGGGCGATACCGGCCTCACCCTCGGTGCGCACGCGGGGAGGCAAAAATATAAGGGAACATTCGCGGATACGTTGGTTGTGGCAGGCACCGATCCGACATACACCGACTACAAATTAAGCATATCGAAGGATTTCAACGGTTATGTCGTCAGCCTGTCTTACACCGATACCGATGCGCCCTCTCCCGGGTACTACACATACCCGGATCCGAATCCGGGCGGCCCTTCGAAAGATTGGGCAAAGGGTACTGGCGTGTTATCCGTGACGCATTCGTTCTAGGCACAAACCATAGGCAATTGCGTGCTTCCACATTTTAAAGAGGAGAATGTCATGAAAATGGTCGTCGCTATCATCAAACCGTTCAAGCTGGACGAAGTGCGCGAGGCGCTTTCCGCGATCGGCGTGCAGGGCATCACCGTCACCGAAGTCAAGGGCTTCGGGCGGCAGAAGGGACACACCGAGTTGTATCGCGGCGCGGAATACGTGGTGGATTTTCTGCCCAAGATCAAAGTGGAAGCCGCCATCAACAGCGACCTGCTGGATCATGTGCTGGAAGCCATCGAGAAATCCGCAGGCACCGGCAAGATCGGCGACGGCAAGATTTTCGTCTCCGATCTCGAACAGGTGATCCGCATCCGCACCGGCGAATCCGGCGCGGATGCTTTGTAAACCCGAAGAGATTAAGGAGCCATGCCATGAAGAAATTGTTCGCACTCTTTGCACTGGCGGTGCTGTGCGGCTCGTCCGCAGCGGCCTTTGCCGAACAAACAGCCAGTGCGGCAGCGCCTGTGCCAAACAAGGGCGACACCGCATGGATGCTGGTCGCCACCATACTCGTCATCCTCATGTCGCTGCCCGGCCTGGCGTTGTTCTACGGCGGCCTGGTGCGCGTCAAGAACATGCTGTCGGTGCTGGCGCAGGTGTTCGCGATTTTCTGCCTGATCTCGATTCTGTGGGTAGCGTATGGCTACAGCCTGGCGTTCACGGCGGGCGGCGGGATGAATGACTTCATCGGCGGATTCTCCAAGGCGTTCCTCGCCGGGGTGAGCACCGATGCGGTGGTGGAAACCTTCAGCAAAGGCGTGGTGATCCCCGAGATGCTGTTCATGGTATTCCAGCTCACCTTCGCGGCGATCACTGTGGCGCTGACCGTGGGCGGTTTCGCCGAACGCATCAAGTTCTGCGCGCTGCTGGTGTTCGCTACTCTGTGGTTCACCTTCTCCTACCTGCCGATGGCGCACATGGTGTGGTTCTGGGGCGGTCCTTCCGCTTACGCCGACCCCTCCGGCTTCATCTTCGGCAAGGGCGCGCTGGACTTCGCGGGCGGCACGGTGGTGCATATCAACGCGGCGATGGGCGCATTGATGGGTGCCATCGTGCTGGGCAAGCGCATCGGCTACGGCAGGGAAGCCATGGCACCGCACAGCCTGACCATGACGATGATCGGCGCATCGCTGCTGTGGGTGGGCTGGTTCGGTTTCAATGCCGGTTCCAACCTCGAAGCGAATGGCACCGCAGTATTGGCGATGGTGAATACCGTGGTCGCGGCGGCTGCCGCCGCGTTCTCGTGGATGCTCGCGGAATGGCTGTTGAAGGGCAAGCCGAGCATGCTGGGGCTGGCTTCCGGCGCGGTCGCCGGGCTGGTCGCCGTCACTCCGGCGTGCGGCTTTATCGGCCCGATGGGCGCGATCGTGCTGGGTCTGCTGGCGGGCGTTGTATGTTTCTGGGGCGTCACCGGGCTAAAGAAGCTGCTCGGCATCGACGACTCGCTGGACGTGTTCGGCATCCACGGCGTGGGCGGCATTCTGGGCGCACTGGCTACCGGCGTGCTGGCATCACCGAGCCTCGGCGGTACCGGCGTGTATGACTACGCTGCGGGCAAGGTGGCGGAGTACTCCATCATCGGCCAGGTGACCAGCCAGGCCTGGGGTGTGGGCGTGACAATCCTGTGGTCGGGCGTGGTCAGCTTCGTGCTGTTCAAGCTGATCGACAAGGCGATGGGGCTGCGTGTGGCGGAAGAAGATGAACGCGAAGGCCTGGATACCACCTCTCACGGTGAGCGCGCTTACAGCCTGTAATTCCAATTCTAAATTCAAGTTGCATTTTCGTAGGGCGGGCTCTGCGTGTGTTGTTGGGGCTTTAGCCCCTTACAACCACGGCGTACTCCTTGCGGGTGCTGCCCGCCGATTGTCGAATGGTTGTCGGGCGCAGCCCGACCTACGGATTGTTGCGCCTTTGAAATGGAATAAGCCCCTACCGAGATATTTTTTACTGTGGGAACGGCATGACGAATACAAAGAAAACTAGATTGGTAGTCATCGGCAACGGCATGGCCGGGATACGCACGCTGGAAGAACTGCTCAAGCTCGCCCCGGATTTATACGACATCACCGTGTTCGGCGCCGAGCCGCACGGCAACTACAACCGCATCCTGCTGTCGCCGGTGCTCGCCGGAGAAATGACGATCAGGGACATCATGCTGAACGATGTCGATTGGTACGCGCAAAACGGCATCACCCTGCATCTGAACAAGACGGTGACGCAGATCGACCGCGTGCGGCGCAAAGTGATCGCCGACGACGGCACCGAAGCCGATTATGATCGCCTGCTGCTCGCTACCGGCTCCAACCCCTTCATGCTGCCGGTGTCGGGCAAGGATTTGCCCGGCGTAATTTCCTACCGCGACATCAAGGATACCGATGAGATGATCGAGGCCGCATCGCGTTACCGCCACGCCGTGGTGATCGGTGGCGGGCTGCTCGGGCTGGAAGCGGCGAATGGTCTCAAGCTGCGCGGCATGGACGTGACGGTTGTGCATCTGATGCCGTGGCTGATGGAGCGCCAGCTCGATCGCACTGCTGCCAGCTTGTTGCAGCAATCGCTGGAAGCCAAAGGCCTCAAATTCAAGCTGGAAAAGCAGACTGCGGAGCTGGTTGCCGGAGAGTCCGGGCGTGTCTCAGCCATCAGATTTAAAGATGGCGAAGCGTTGTCGGCCGACCTGGTAGTGATGGCGGTCGGCATCCGCCCCAACACCGAATTGGCCGAAGCCACTGGCCTGCATTGCAATCGCGGCGTGGTAGTGAACGACACCATGCAGACTTACGATCCGCGCATCTACGCGGTGGGCGAATGCGTGTCGCATCGCGGCGTCGCCTACGGGCTGGTGGCGCCGCTGTTCGAGCAGGCCAAGGTGTGCGCCAATCATCTGGCGCAGCTCGGCATCAGCCGCTACACCGGCTCGGTGACATCGACCAAGCTCAAGGTTACCGGCATCGACCTGTTTTCTGCGGGCGACTTTATTGGTGGCGAGGGCGCCGAGGAAATCGTGTTGAGCGACCCGTCCGGCGGCGTATACAAAAAACTGGTGATCAGGGATGGAAAAATCGCCGGCAGCGTGCTGTACGGCGATACCGCGGACGGTTCATGGTATTTTCAGTTGCTGCGCGACGGCAAAAATATCCGCGAGTTGCGCGGTCGCCTGATGTCGGGCCAAAACCATCTCGGCAATAGCGGGCATCAAGGCCAGAACAATGCGGCGTCGATGCCGGACGACATGGAAGTGTGCGGCTGCAACGGCGTGTGCAAAGGCGCCATCGTCAAGGCGATCAAGGAAAAGGGCCTGTTCACCCTGAATGACGTGCGCAAGCACACCAAGGCTTCTTCCTCGTGCGGCTCCTGTACCGGGCTGGTGGAGCAGATTCTCGCTTCAACCGTGGGCGGTGCCTATTTGCCTGTGGACGCCAGCAAAAAACCTCTTTGCGGCTGCACCGACTACACCCACGAAGAGATACGCAAGGCGATCATCGAGCGCAAGCTGAAATCCATTCCGGAGGCGATGGGTTTTTTCGAGTGGCGCAATGCCAACGGCTGCGCTTCCTGCCGCCCGGCGCTCAATTACTATCTGTTGTGCGCCTGGCCGCATGACTACCGGGACGATCCGCAGTCGCGCTTCATCAATGAGCGCGCCCACGCCAATATCCAGAAGGACGGTAGTTACTCGGTCATGCCGCGTATCTACGGCGGGGTGACAACCCCCGCACAACTGAAGCGCATCGCCGAAGTGGCGGAGAGATATGCCGTGCCGGCGGTGAAGGTCACCGGTGGCCAGCGCATCGACCTGCTCGGCGTGAAGAAGGAAGATTTGCCGAAGGTCTGGGCCGATCTCGATATGCCCTCCGGCTTCGCCTACGGCAAGTCGATTCGTACAGTTAAAACCTGTGTCGGCTCGGAGTGGTGCCGTTTCGGTGTACAGGACTCGACCAGTTTGGGCATCGCCCTGGAGAAGGCGCTCGACCGCATGTGGGCGCCGCACAAGGTCAAGCTCGCGGTCTCCGGTTGCCCGCGCAACTGCGCCGAGGCCACTATCAAGGATGTCGGCATCGTCGGTGTCGATTCGGGCTGGGAAATCTACGTCGCCGGCAATGGCGGCATCAAGGCGGAAGTGTCGCTGTTTCTCGTCAAGGTGAAGAGCGCGAAGGAGGTGATGGAATATGCGAGCGCCTTTATCCAGCTCTACCGCGAGGAGGCACGTTACCTCGACCGCACCGTGCACTGGATGCAGCGCGTCGGCATGGATTACGTGAAGCAGCGCATCGTGGCAGATGCCACAGGGCGCAAGGATCTCCACGAGCGGCTCAAGGATGCGCTACGCGACGAGAAAGACCCCTGGCAGGAGCGCGTACGCGGCGTGGAAGCGCGCGAGTTCATCCCGATCAGGCTGCAATCGTAACAACAGGAGATGAGCATGAGCGAATGGATGAAAGTCTGCCCGCTTGAAGAAATTCCAAGATTAGGTTCGCGGGTAGTGAAGACAGGGAAGGGCGATGTCGCGGTGTTTCGCGGCGGCTCGGACGAGGTTTTTGCGCTGATGGACAAATGCCCGCACAAGGGCGGGCCGCTGTCGCAGGGCATCGTGTTTGAGCGCAGGGTAACCTGCCCGCTGCACGGATGGACGGTGCAACTCGACAGCGGCGAGGCCGTCGCGCCCGACTGCGGCTGCACGCGCCGCTACCGGGCGCGCGTGGACAAGGGCGAGGTATATCTCAACCTTTCTTGATGCCGGAAGTATGGATGGAAATTGAAATCTCGCATTCAAACATGCGCATATGGCGGTGCTGCGCAGGTGGCTCATTTCTCCATCAAGTTGTTAAGGCGCAAAGTTGCCGGATTTGCTGCAGCCCGCCCATGGCGTTGTTGCTTTTGTCGTCCTTGGCAGGGAGCATAACTGCCAATATTAAAGGCCGGGAGCGTTGCCTCACGTTTGGCGTTACAATGACTGCAATTGTGGCGTACTAACGGTTATGGAGGTATGGCTATGACGGGCAATAGCGGCATGAGAAGAACAATACAGGCGATTTTTTATCCCGCCATCGCCCTGATGAGACGCTTGGGCTACACCAGAAAATTCGCGCTATTGTGGCTGATGTCCCTGATCGCGGTTGCGGTGGTGGTGTATAACCTTCATGTCAGCCTCGATCGGGAAATCCGCACCTCGCAGCGGGAGCTTGAGGGCATTGCGCTGGCTGCACCGATTTCCCGGACCGTGCAGTTTCTCCAGCAGCACCGTGGGCTTTCGACTGCGGTTCTCGGCGGCAACAAAAGCATGCGGGACTGGCGCGCCGCCAAAGAAAAGGAGGCTACCGATGTTTTCGATGCGACTGAAAGAATACTGCCTCCCAACCTGACTTCGAGCGAAGACTGGCGGAGCATCAAGGCAAACTGGGAACGCTTGAGGAAGGAGGGGCTCAACTGGGCGGCGGCGGAGAACTTTGCCGTGCATACCCGCCTGATTGACCAGTTGCTGATTTTCAAGATAGTGGTCAGCGGCGAATATGTGCTGCCTCTGGATCCGCAGATTGACACGTCCTACCTGATTGACGTCGCCATAAACAGGCTGCCGATGGCGCTGGAGCATCTCGGCCAGACTCGTGCTTATGGCACCGATATTCTGTCCCGGAAGCAGATTACCGACTCTCAGAAAGTGGCGATGAAGACCCTGATCGCCGAATTCAACAATGAAGCCAAGTTCCTCAAGATAGCCCTGGAGAAAGCCATCCGCTACAACCCGGCACTGCAAGATGTGCTGGCGTCACCCGGGAGGCTCAATGGTTTGGCGCGGCATATCGCCGATCTCGTGGAGTCGGACATTCTTCCCGGCCATTTTGCTACTTCTCCAGGAGATTTCTACATGGAGGCCAGCGCGGCGATCGACAATGGTTACGCGCAAATGTACGAATCGTTGCTGCCTACAATTGAAGCACTCATCAAGGCACGCATCGCCCGGGCGGAAGATGCGTTGCGCATCAGCATCGGCGTCGCTTTCCTGCTATTCCTGCTGGCGGCCTATTTCTCGGTTGGCATCTACTACGTCATCATCGGCAGCATCCGGTCGCTGGCGCGTTCGGCGCGTGCCTTTGCCGGCGGCGATATGCGCGAACGGATCAACCTCGACACGCGTGATGAGCTCAGCCAGGTAGGCGACAGTTTCAACGAAATGGCCGATGGGTTCAGCGCCCTGCTTGCGGCGCACAAGCAGGCGGAAGAATCGCTGGTGAGGGAAAGCTACAGGAACAAGATGCTGTTGCGCACGGCCAGCGACGGTATCCATATCCTCGACCTTGAGGGCAACGTGGTGCAGGTGAACGATGCGTTCTGCCGGATGCTCGGCTATACGGCATCGGAGATGCTGTCCATGAACGCGGCGCAGTGGGACGCGCAATGGACAGCAGCGCAGATCAAGGCAAACATTGATGCATTGGGGGAAAATGCCTCGATGCTTGAAACCAGGCATCGCCGCCGTGACGGCAGCATCATTGACGTTGAAATCAGTGTTGTCAAAGTGGATATCGGCGGGCAGCAACTGGTGTACTGCTCGTCACGCGATGTCACTGAGCGCAAACAGGCGGAGCAGGCGCTTATGAAATCCCGGCAGCGGGCGCAACACTATCTGGATACCGCCGGCGTCATGCTGATCTCACTCGATGCGCAGGGCAGGGTGCAGATGATCAACCGAAAGGGATGCGAAATGCTTGGCCATTCCGAGGCGGATATCCTCGGCAAGAACTGGTTTGAAAATTACCTGCACGAGCCAGCGCGGAAAGGGGTTAAAAAGGTTTTCACCCAAATAATGGACGGCAACATTGCGCCCGTCGAATATTTTGAAAACGATATATTGACCGCTGGCGGTGATGTGCTTACGGTCGCCTGGCACAATTCGCCATTGCTGGATGAATCCGGGAAAATCGACGGGGTGCTCTCTTCGGGAGAAGACATCACCGGGCGCAAGCGGGCGGAGCGGGCGCTGATGGAGAGCAGCGAGAGGCTTCATGCGGTTATTGAGACCGCCCTGGATGCCGTGGTGCAGATGGATGATGGAGGAGTCATCACCGGCTGGAACGCCCAGGCGGAGAAGATTTTTGGCTGGCCCCGGGAGGAAGCGATCGGACGGATGATGAGTGAAACGATTATCCCGCCCCAATACCGCGAGGCGCATGTGCAGGGCATGAAGCGTTTCCTGTCCACCGGCGCGGGGTCTATCCTGAATTCACGGGTCGAGCTGCTGGGCTTGCGCCGCGATGGTCGTGAGTTTCCCGTCGAATTGGCTGTCGTCCCCATTAAGGCATCTGGCAAGACGGCGGACAAATATGAATTCAGTGCTTTTATTCGCGACATTACCCAGAAGAAAGAATCCGAAGACCTGATCTGGAAACAGGCCAACTTTGATGCATTGACCGGCCTGCCCAACCGCCATATGTTTTTCGACCGGCTGGCGCAGGAAACCAGAAAAGCAGACCGTACCGGCCTGACCATGGCGTTGCTGTACATTGACCTCGACCGTTTCAAGGAAATCAATGACACGCTCGGGCACAGCATGGGCGACAAGCTGCTGGTGGAGACGGCGCGTCGCATCGGTGCCTGTGTGCGCGAGACCGATACGGTGGCGCGCCCGGGGGGAGACGAGTTCATCATCATCCTGACGGAACTTAACGAAGCCAGCAGGATTGATGCGTTGACCCAAAACATCCTGCATGAGCTCGCCGAGCCTTTCCAGCTAGGCAGCGAGGTGGTCTATTTATCGGCCAGCATAGGCATCACGCTGTATCCACACGATGCCGCCGGGATGGAAGAGTTGGTCAAGAACGCCGACCAGGCGATGTATGCTGCCAAGAATACGGGGCGAAACCGCTTCAGCTATTTCACCCAGTCCATGCAGCAAGCCGCACAGGCCAAGCTGAGATTGGCCAATGATTTGCGTGGCGCGCTGGCCTCCAGCCAGTTCAGGGTCTATTACCAGCCTATCGTGGAATTGGCCACGGGCCGCATTCACAAGGCCGAAGCATTGATCCGCTGGCAGCACCCGGTGCGTGGCCTGGTGAGTCCCGCTGAATTCATTCCGCTGACCGAGGAGACCGGGCTGATTCTCGGAATCGGCGACTGGGTGTTCAGGGAAACGGCGCGCCAGGCCAAGCGGTGGAGGGCGTTGTATGACCCGGAGTTCCAGATCAGCGTGAACATGTCGCCCATACAATTCCATAGCGCCGACAGTCCGTGCCAGGCATGGACCGCTTATTTGCAGGAACTGGAGCTGCCGGGGCAAAGCCTGGTCATTGAAATTACCGAAGGGCTGTTGCTTAATGAGAATACTGGCGTGAAGGACAAGCTGCTGCGATTTCACGACACGGGTATTCAAATATCGCTTGATGATTTCGGTACGGGCTATTCTTCGCTGTCTTATCTCCAGAAGTTTGATGTTGACTACCTGAAGATAGACCAGTCCTTCACACGCAATCTGGAACACGGCTCGAGCAACCTGGCGCTGTCCGATGCCATCATCATGATGGCGCACAGGCTAGGCATGAAAGTGATTGCAGAAGGGATAGAAACAGAGACGCAGCGCACGTTGCTGGACGCGGCCGGATGCAACTACGGGCAAGGCTACCTGTTCTCCAGGCCGGTGCCTGCCGGGGAATTTGAGGAGTTGCTGAAGATCGCTTTAACGGGGGGATTTCTAGGGAAACATTGAATAAGTCCGTTCGCTCCGAGCTTGTCGAAGGGCTGGCGTGCTAAGGAAACACTGAACAGCAATGCGGCTCATGGAGGACTTATCCAGTGTTTCCTTAGCCGAATATCTCCACGCGGTTGCGCCCGAGTTCCTTTGCGCGGTAAAGCGCCTGATCCGCTTCGCCGATAAGATTCTCGAGCGTCTCTTCTTGCTTTGCCGGCGTGATGCCGATCGAGATGGTGACCTTGAAGGAAATGTCCTCGCACCGGATTTCGGTGTCGGCGATCACGACACGCAGCCGCGTGGCGATGATTCTCGCCTCATCCAAGTCTGCATCGGGCAGAAATACCGCGAATTCCTCCCCGCCGTAGCGCACCAGCAGGTCATGCGGTCTCAGGTTTTCCGCTATGCACCTGGATACGGCTTTCAAGGCAATGTCGCCAACAAGATGCCCGTAGGTGTCATTCACCCGTTTGAAGTGATCGATATCCGCAAGCATGACCACAAAGGGAAGTTTGTCGAGTATGCAGCGATGCAAAGCGCGCGGAAAGGCATTGTCCATCCAGTGTCGGTTATAAATTCCGGTCAGCGCATCGACATAGGCCTGGTGCTCGATCTGCGTTTTTTTGTTTTGCGAGGCAATGAGCGCGATGTTGTCGTGGCGCATCCGCCCGGCAATGATTTCGAGCAGGTTACGGGCAATTTCATGCGAATGATCGACCAGCGACCACACCGTATCATGGGGGACAGCCAACACGCGCGCCGGGCCGGTAGCGACAACCAAAGCAGAGGGATGCTTTCCATCTACGAGGGATATTTCACCCGCACACTCCGCAGCCAGCAGCGAGGTATGTTCCAGCGTTTCATGAGCGGCAAGGTGAACACTCAGCTTGCCTTCGAGTATCAAATAAAGATGATGATTCGGGGTATCGGGCTCCAGCAGCTTCTCGCCCGCGGCCAGTTCACGTATGCAGCTATGCTCCAGCATATATTCGACGCTGGCGAAATCCATGCCGCGAAACAGAAAATTCTGCTCGGTCAGGGCGCGGTCTGCCGGATTCATGCGGCCAGATTGATTAGTACAGTCGGGTGGATTCATATTTGCTCACCTTGCCAATGCTGCAAAATCGCTGACCGATCCCGGAGAATTCAGCGGAACACGATCGTCTTGTTGCCGCAAATCAACACACGGTCTTCGATATGATAACGCAGGCCGCGCGCCAGTACATTTTTTTCGATGTCCTTGCCGTAGCGCACCATGTCTTCCACGGTATCGCCGTGGTCGATGCGCGTGGTGTCCTGCTCGATGATCGGGCCCGCGTCCAGCTCGTCCGAAACATAATGGCAGGTCGCGCCGATCAGTTTCACGCCACGATGGTAGGCTTGGTGGTAGGGTCTTGCGCCCGCGAAGGAAGGCAGGAAACTGTGGTGGATGTTGATGATGCGCCCGGCATAGCACGCGCATAAATCGGACGGCACGATCTGCATGAAGCGCGCCAGCACCATGCAATCGCCGCGATACTGCTCGAACAGCACGGCGATCTTGTCGAACGCATCCGCCTTCGCCTGTTCGTCATTATTCGGCATATCAACGCAGACAAACGGGATGCCGTGCCATTCGACAAAACCGCGCAAATCTTCATGGTTGGAAATCACGCAGGGGATATCTACCGGCAACTCGCCGCTACGCCAGCGGTGCAGCAGATCGTTGAGGCAGTGATCCTGCTTGCTGACCAGCACCACCACGCGCTTCCTCACGGCGGAATCGCTGACATGCCAGCTCATGCGGAATTTTTCCGCCAGCGGCGCAAAGTGGGTGCGCAGCGCCGCCGCATCGAACGGCAGCGAATCGGCGCGGATTTCCTGGCGCATGAAAAACCGCTGCGTCTCCAGATCGGTATGGTAGCTGGCCTCGACGATAAAACCGCCATGCTGCGCGACAAAGCCGCTGACCGCCGCAACGATGCCCACCCGGTCAGGGCAGGAAATGGTCAGGGTGTAGCGGTGCGTGGTGGTCATGTCGTCATTCCGCGAATAGGTCTACGGGATTTTAACGGATAACGTCGGCGAGTTTGTAAAAATTGGAGGTTTGGGCAAACTTGGCAAGAACGTGCAATGGTTCTGGTGTGTTAGCGCCAATTTAATTACTCTCCAGCACCACAAACGCAACAATAAAATCCCGCTCGTCACTGATCGAAACATGGTGACCGTTGATGCCGAGCTGCGCAAGATAAGTGCGCAAAATTTCGTCGAACTGCAACACTGGCTTGCCAAGCCCATCATGCGTAACGCCGATGCGGCGCAAGCTCACTGGCTCCCGCAGCCCGCTGCCGACCGCCTTGGCGAACGCTTCCTTGGCGGCGAAGCGTTTAGCAAGGAAACGCGCCTGATTGGTGTGTGCCTTAAATTCGGCCAGCTCATTTTCATTCAACAACTTTTCGGCAAGACGCTGGCCGTAGCGCGCGAACATTTTTTCGATGCGCGCAAATTCGACAATGTCGGTACCAATGCCGAAAATCATTTTAATCAGGCAATCCGTTCGTGGTGAGGTATCGAACCACAGCGGATATTTCGAAGAGTGAACATCTGCGAAAACCCACCCTTCGATACCTCAGGGCGAACGGTGGAATGATGAATAAGCCGCAGACTCGCCATATTTAAGTCCCTTCCCCAGCCAGCAGCACCTTCATCTTCCGCACCGCCGCATCCAGCCCGATGAAAATCGATTCGGCGATGATCGCGTGGCCGATGTTGAGCTCGACAATGTTGGGGATCGCGACGATGGGCTGCACGTTGTGATAGTTCAGGCCGTGCCCGGCATTCACCTGCAAGCCCTGCGCATGGGCGTATTCGGCTGCGGCACGGATGCGTTCCAGTTCATGCTGGCGTTCCGGTACGCTGTCCGCGTCGGCATATTTGCCGGTGTGCAGTTCCACCAGCGGTGCACCGCTACGCAATGCCGCGTCGATCTGTTTCTGGTCGGGGTCGATGAACAGCGACACGCGGATTCTCGCTTCGGCGCAGCGCTCGCAGGCAGCTTTAACCGTGTCGAAATAACGTATCACGTCCAGCCCGCCTTCGGTGGTCAGCTCTTCGCGACGCTCCGGCACCAGACATAAATCGTGCGGCTTGATGCGTAACGCGTTCGCGATCATCTCGCTGGTGACGGCGCACTCGAGATTCATGCGCGTTTGCAGCATGTCACGCAGGATTTCCACGTCGCGATCCTGGATGTGGCGGCGGTCTTCGCGTAGGTGCAGCGTGATCGCGTCGACCCCTGCCTCCTCGCAAATCAGCGCCGCGCGCACCACATTGGGATAGCGTGCCCCGCGCGCTTGGCGCAGTGTGGCGACATGGTCGATGTTGAGTCCTAATTTGATCATTTTTACATCCTTAACTTTGCAAGATAAATAAAGGTGGCAGCGCCTCTACCCTTTCCCTAGCCCTCTCCCTGCAAGGGAGAGGGAATATTGTCACAACTTCTGCAAATCCTTAATCAGTTCGCGGGTGTGCAGGGTTTTCCCGCCCAGATGGTGGTTAAGCAGCATGCGCATCAGTTGCTTGCTCTGCTGCGCGGTGAGCGAGTCGGCATAATCGTCCGCCGCCATGTCGAGCAGGGTCTTGCCCAGCACCGGCAAACCCGTCTGCGCATCATCATCCGGCAATGCGCCGCGTTCCACGGCATAACGATAGCAGACTTCGGCCTGTATCGCGTTGCCGTTGCCTGCCTCGCGATCCAGCACCAGCGCATAGCCCAGTTCTTGCAACATATGTTTCTCGAAGCAGCGCAGCGTAGCAGCGTGATCGGTTTCATGCGCCAGGCGGAGCAAGGTGGCGCGGTAGTAGTCGAACAATTGCTCATGCGGGTCGTCGCGCGCCAGCAGGTTAAGCAGCAGTTCGTTGAGATAGAAACCGCACATCAATGCCGTGCCTTGCAGGTAGGGCTGCCCGCCCTGCCACTCCGCATTGTGCAACGTGCGCACTTCGCCTTTTCCGAACCAGCTCAATTGCAGCGGCTGAAAATTCAGCAGCACCCCGCGCAACACCGATCTCGGACGACGGGCGCCGCGCGCCATGATCGGCAGCCGTCCATGCTTGCGGCTGAACACATCGAG
This sequence comes from Gallionella sp., assembly GCA_049294375.1. Classification (GTDB taxonomy): domain Bacteria; phylum Pseudomonadota; class Gammaproteobacteria; order Burkholderiales; family Gallionellaceae; genus Gallionella. Next base: position 61,695 of record JBAQCT010000003.1, read on the forward strand.
AATCAGGCTGGTCTCGCGAAACGGGTAACTGTGCAGCACGAAGGCCAGCTCGTCCTGCTGCCTGTTCCGGCTGGCTGCGGTCATTCGTAACCCAGTGAACGCAAAACGCGCGCATCATCCGCCCAGCCGCTACGGACTTTGACGAATACTTCGAGGAACACTTTGCCGTCGAACAGTTTTTCCATATCGAGCCGTGCCTGGGTGGCAATTTCCTTGAGTTTCTCGCCTTTCTTGCCGATCAGCATCGCCTTGTGCGCTTCCTTGTCCACCAAAATCGCGGCATGGATGCGGCGCAGCTTGCCTTCCATCTTGAATTGTTCGATCACCACGCTGACCGAATAGGGCAACTCATCGCCGGTAAAGCGAAATACTTTTTCGCGCAACATTTCAGCAGCCAGAAATTTTTCGCTGCGGTCGGTGATGTCATCCTTGTCATAGATCAATTCGCCTGCAGGCAGATGGCGACGCAGGGCTTCGCGCAGCTCGTCCAGCTTGGTATCCTGCTTGGCGCTGACCGGCACAATGTCGGCGAATCTGAAATCCTGCGCAACACGCTCGGCAAAGGTGAACAGTTGCCCCTTGTCGGCCACCTCGTCGATCTTGCTGATCACCAGCACAACAGGGCGGTTATCCGGCAACAGCTTGAGCACCTCCTGGTCGCGTTCGTCATAGCGCAACGCCTCCACCACGAATAGCACCACCTGCACATCGCGCAGGCTGCTGGTGACAACCCGGTTCATGCCGCGGTTCAGTGCGTTCATGTGCTTGGTCTGAAACCCCGGCGTGTCCACAAATACGAATTGAGCATGCTCGTCGGTGAATATGCCGTGGATGCGGTGTCGGGTAGTCTGCGCCTTACGCGAAGTAATGCTGATTTTCTGACCGATCAGGTGGTTGAGCAGCGTGGATTTGCCCACGTTGGGCCTGCCGACGATGGCGATGAAACCGCTACGGAATAGTTCCGGCAAACTATCTGGGTGCTGCGAGCCGGAGAGGTTTTGTTGGTCAGCCATGCTGGGGCGATAGTTGTTGATAAGCTGCTTGTGCCGCCTGTTGTTCGGCGTTGCGACGGCTGTTGCCTGTGCCGCGCGTGGATATCTTCAACGACGGAATGGCGCATTCCACTTCGAAAGATTGCTCGTGCGCCTGGCCTTGCGTGGTAATGATACTGTAAACCGGCAAGGGGATACGTTTGCCTTGCAGGTATTCCTGCAGCAAGGTCTTGGCGTCCTTGCCCAGCGTTTGCACATCGACTTGCGCAAGATAGGGAACCAGCAGGCTCAACACGGCTTTTTCGGCATCGGCGAAGCCGCCATCCATGAAAATCGCGCCGAACAAAGCCTCCATCGCGTCCGCCAGGATCGAAGGGCGGCGAAAACCGCCACTCTTGCGCTCGCCCTCGCCGAGCCTTAAATGGCTGCCCAGATCGAGCTGCTGCGCGAATATCGCCAGCGTTTCTTCCTTGACGAGGTTGGATCGTAATCTTGAAAGTTCGCCTTCGCTCAACTGCGGGTAGGCATCGTAAAGATATTTTGCGACGATACAGCCCAGTATGCTGTCGCCCAGAAACTCCAGGCGCTCGTTATGTTCGGGCGCGTAACTGCGGTGGGTCAATGCGCGTTGCAGCAATTGGGGCTGCGCGAAGACATGTCCCAACCGGTTGCCTAACACGCTGCTTTGTTTACTTGGCACTGCTTGGGTTAAAGTCCAGATACAGGCTGACATTTCCAGCCAGCGGAACCTTGACGGCGTAGCTGGCGCTCAGTGCCAGTTTTCCGCCCTCGTTGGTGATTTCGATATCTTCCGCCTTGATCGCGGTGATATTATCTATCGAGGCGCGTTTGATGAAAGACATGCGGACGGTGCCCGGGCTGGCTTTCTGCATTTCCGGATCGTTGGCTATTGCGACAAACAGATTCTTGATGGTGGCATCCTGCATATAGTTTGGAATAAGCTTTAATCCGATAATGCTGGCAAGCACCAGAACAAATGCCCCGAAGATAAACCCGGAGAAACTCAGACCACGTTGCGTTGCTGGCAATGCTGCGTTCATTTCATGCCCTCCTTTTTTCAGTTGATTGACAGTCCGATTCGTTTCAAATCGGAAAAATTCATCCAGATAAAAAATGCCTTTCCGACAATCTGGTTATCCGGCACAAACCCCCAATAGCGGCTATCGCGGCTGTTGTCGCGGTTGTCGCCCAACATGAAATAATGCCCGTCCGGCACTTTGCAGCGCATGGCATTTTCCACATAAATACAATTCTCACGCCCTTTGAACTCGGCCACCGACCCCAGGTGCAGTACCGGCGTTTCCGGGTTGACCAATATCTTGTGGCTGCGCCCGCCAAATGTCTCGATATGTTTTTCGGTATGCACGAAATTCAGGCCTGTCTCGACATAATTATAATCGCCATCTGCTTGCTGCGGTTGTTCGACGCCGTTGATCCATAACCGCTTGTTGCGGTATTCGACAGTATCTCCGGAAACGGCGACAACGCGTTTAATATAATCCACCGATGGGTTTTCGGGATAGTGAAATACCATCACATCGCCGCGTTGTGGGTTGTTTAGCTCAATAATTTTTTTATTGACGATCGGCAAGCGCAACCCGTATGTAAACTTGTTCACCAGAATGAAATCACCCACCTGCAAGGTCGGAATCATCGAGCCTGATGGTATCTTGAAAGGCTCGACCAGGAATGATCGGATAACAAACACGATCAGGATGACAGGAAAGAAGCTCTTGGCGTATTCCACCCACCACGGCTCGGCAATATCCTTGCCACGCTTGGCCGCCAAGGCAAAATGATCCAGCAGCCACACGCCGCCGGTAACCAGCAGCAACACAAACAAAATCAGCGCAAAATCCATTGGTGTTCCCTAAGCCGGACAAGCCGGAGCAAAATGTAGGTCGGGCTATGCCCGACATGGTGGGCATAGCCCACCCTACCAGTTAATCATCCACACGCAGAATCGCAAGGAAAGCTTCCTGCGGGATTTCCACGCTGCCCACCTGTTTCATCCGCTTCTTGCCGGCCTTCTGTTTTTCCAGCAATTTTTTCTTGCGCGAAATATCGCCGCCGTAGCATTTTGCCAACACGTTCTTTCGCAGCGCCTTGACGTTTTCGCGTGCGATGATATTCGAGCCGATGGTCGCCTGGATCGCCACGTCGTACATCTGGCGGGGAATCAGTTCGCGCATTTTGGCCGCCACCTCGCGCCCGCGATATTGGCTGTTGGCGCGATGCACGATTACCGCCAACGCATCCACCTTGTCGCCATTGATCAGCATGTCCACCTTGACCACATCGGCCGCACGGTATTCCTTGAACTCGTATTCCATCGAAGCGTAGCCGCGCGATATCGACTTCAGCTTGTCGAAAAAATCCAGCACAATTTCCGCCATCGGCATTTCATACACCAGCACCACCTGTTTGCCGTGGTAGCTGATGTTGATCTGCACACCGCGCTTCTGGGTGCATAGCGTGATCACCGAGCCGACATATTCGTTCGGCATATACAGGTTCACCGTGACGATCGGCTCACGGATTTCCTCGATCTTCGAGGGGTCGGGCATTTTGGACGGATTGTCCACCATCACCACCGTGCCGTCGCGCAGCGCGACTTCGTAAATCACGGTCGGGGCGGTGGTGATCAAGTCCATGTCGAACTCGCGCTCCAGCCGCTCCTGTACGATTTCCATATGCAGCAGGCCGAGGAAGCCGCAGCGGAAGCCAAAACCCAAGGCCTGCGACACCTCCGGCTCGTAGCGCAGCGCGGCATCGTTCAGCTTGAGTTTTTCCAGCGAGTCGCGCAGCGCCTCATATTGGTTCGACTCCACCGGAAACAACCCTGCAAATACTTGCGGCTGAATTTCCTTGAAGCCCGGCAACGGCTGTTGTGCAGGTTTTGCAAAATGGGTGATGGTATCGCCTACCTTGGCCGCTTTCAGCTCCTTGATACCGGCAATCACGAAGCCCACCTGCCCTGCGGATAGCTCCTCGCGCGGTTGCGACTTGGGTGTAAATACGCCGATGTGTTCGGTCAACTGCTGCGCCCCGGTAGCCATCAGTAGGATTTTTTCCTTGGGCTTGAGCGTACCGTTCACCACGCGCACCAGCATTACTACGCCAACATAGTTGTCGAACCATGAATCGATAATCAGCGCCTGCAACGGCGCGTTCGGGTCTCCCTTGGGAGGCGGCACCCTGGCGATCAGCGCCTCCAGGACATCCTGCACGCCCTCACCGGTTTTGGCGGAGCAACGCACCGCTTCGTGCGCGTCGATGCCGATCACCTCCTCGATTTCCTCGATGGCGTTGTCCGGGTTTGCGGACGGCAGGTCGATCTTGTTCAGCACAGGCACCACTTCCACGCCCAGATCCAGCGCGGTGTAGCAGTTCGCCACGGTCTGCGCTTCCACACCCTGCGAGGCATCCACCACCAGCAGCGCGCCTTCGCAGGCGGACAGCGAACGCGATACCTCGTAGGAGAAATCCACATGCCCCGGCGTGTCAATCAGGTTGAGGTTGTATACCTGCCCATCGCGAGCCTTATAGCTCAACGCGGCGGTTTGCGCCTTGATGGTGATGCCGCGCTCGCGCTCCAGATCCATGGAGTCGAGAACCTGCGCCTCCATTTCGCGGTCGGATAACCCTCCGCACAATTGGATGATCCGGTCTGCCAGCGTGGATTTGCCGTGGTCGATATGGGCGATGATGGAGAAATTACGGATTAACTGCATGAGGGCCTAAATAAAACGCCTAAACCGGCTGATTCGCAAAGCGCGAATTCTAGCCGATTTAGGCGGCGAGCGCAGGCTCGTTATTGCTTTTCGTCTAGCCTGATCGCCACATACGAGGCGGCATCGCCACGTCTCACCAGCAACGCGACATTGCGTCCCTTGCCGATCTGCTTGATGATTTCATTGAACTGGCTCAACGAGCGGATCGATACATTGCCGATTGCCAGCAGCACATCCCCTTGCTGCAATCCGGCGGCTCGCGCGGACGAGCCTTTGACTTCCTCAACCAGCAATCCCCCGCTGATTTGCAGTACCTGCAATTGCTCCTTGCTCAGTTCGCTGACCGCAATGCCCAAGCGTGAAATCGCCTCTCCCACATCGTCGGCCAGCTTCTTCGCGGCACGTGCCAATTTTCCGTCTTCCGGCATCTCTGCAATCTCAACGGTGACATGCCTTTGGCTGCCTTTGCGCCAAAGCTCGATCGTCACCTTGCTACCCGGCTTGGTCGCCGCCACCATGCGCGGCAAATCGCTGGAACTGTTCACCGGCTTGCCATCAAATTTGAGAATGACGTCGCTCGCTTCAATTCCCGCCTTGTCCGCCGGGCCATTTTTCTCAACATTACTGATCAACGCGCCATTCGGTTTGATCAAACCAAACGATTCTGCAAGTTCACGCGTCAGCTCCTGGATCGTCACACCAATTCGCCCGCGCGTGACCTTGCCGCTGCTGCGCAATTGATCTGTCACTTGCGTCGCCACATCGATTGGGATGGCAAAAGACAAGCCCATCGAGCCGCCTGAACGGGTATATATTTGCGAATTGATGCCCACTACTTCACCGTTCATGTTGAACAATGGCCCACCGGAATTGCCGGGGTTGATCGCCACATCGGTCTGGATGAATGGCACAAAATTGTCTTGCGGCAAGGATCGCCCCTTGGCGCTGACGATACCCGCCGTTACGCTGCTATCGAAGCCGAACGGCGAACCGATGGCAACCACCCATTCGCCCACTTTCAACTTGTTCGGATCACCCACGGTAATTTTTGGCAGTCCGGTGGCTTCGATTTTCAACAAGGCAACATCGGTACGCTTGTCTGCACCGATGACCTTGGCGTGAAACTCGCGCTTGTCGGTCAGACGCACGGTAATCTTGTCGGCGCTATCCACCACATGCGCGTTGGTCATGATATAGCCATCCGCGCTGATGATAAAACCCGATCCCAGCGATTGCGATTCCCGCTCGCGCGGCATTTGTGGGGCATAGCGGCGGAAAAACTCAAAGAACGGGTCACCTTCCGGGAAAGGGAATCCCTGTGCGCCACGGATAATTTGTGTGGTGCTGATGTTGACTACCGCGGAGCCTTGTTTTTCGACCAGCTCGGTAAAGTCCGGTAGTTCCTTGGCGCAAGCCGATCCGCCAAGAGCAATTCCCGCTGCAAGCACAAAAAGGCTAAATAATCTTTTTAGCATGAATAATTCTCCTCAACATAAAAATTTCTAACCCGCACAATCTGGCGACCGCGTGAATGCGATCTTGGGACAACCCCGAAAAATTCAACCCTTTTCGAGGGGTATTTGACAAAAACCGGCAACCAAACATTTGCAGCATGGCTATTTGGCGTTGTAGCGTACCGAATCGAGTACTTGCATCACGGTGCGCGGCGGAACTTCGCCAACCACGGTAATCAGGTGTTTCTCAAGCACCTTGTGATATAAATTTACCGCGCCCCGGCTGGACAGGCCTTCCACATCATCTTCATCCCCATCATCCGGCTCGATGAATATGGAAATCGCACTCAGCCCATCGGAAAACACCATTTGTGTCACGGGAGCATGTTTGCTACGCATCGAACGCTGGATTTCCATTATTTTCTTGAACCCTGGCGGTAACGCGCCCACCACCCAGCCACTGCTCGCAGGCACGCCCCCTTTGACCGTAACTGGCGGCATGTGCAATTCGACGTCACGCTGCGGCAAGCTTTTCGCGTCAATCCAGGAGCGATCGATGCTTCCGCCAATTTGCAACTGAGTAAAGGCATATTGCTCGATCATTTCGCTCTTTGCATCCAGCACAGCCGCCTTCAACAACAAGCCGGAGTCGGCATGTGCCCACATCTTGTGGACATAGCGCAAATTGTCATTGGGTTTGAACAGAAAAACCTGCGCGTTATATCCCGCTACGCGCTCCATTCCCACCTCCTTGGCGTGGTAATTTGCGCTCAATGTGGATATCTGCTCGGGCAACAAAGCCGGAAACCGGCTGCGCACCTGCTGGCTGTCCACCTGCACCATCTTGTGGTTGATATAGCACCAGACTTGCCCATGGTGACGGATGATTTCGCGCTTGGGGCCATCAAGGCTTTCCAGTTTTTCATATTCGCCATCCGCTTCGACGATATGTGTGATACGCGAAGTCTCGACGTGATTGCCATACTGATAAACGAATACCCCGCTGTAATCGGTCTGGTGTGCGGCAAAAGCAACGACCTTGAGCCAGTCAAGACTGATTTGCCGCTCTTCCGCACAGGCATTGACTGTAGCGACCAATAACAGGCCACACAATACTGCGCGCATACTCAATTGTTGCCTTCTTTCAACATTATCCTTCATCTTCTGCTATTTCTCATCCTGAACGTAGGCAACGGTGCGGATATAGGACACTCCCCCACTCATATCAATCCGGGGAGAAAACTCCTGGTGCGCCATTAAATAATCGTTCGATTTTGGCCGGATCTGCGCGCTGGCCGTGCGCAAGGCAGGCTGCTGCATCGCAATCTGCGGCGCTGTCTCGTGGCCGATCTGCAGCGACATCCATGCCACCACCCCGATTGCCGCCACCGAAGCTGCGGCGGACAGCGCAACCGTGCGTATTTTCTGCCTTACCGTCCGCCCGCGCGGAGCCAGCACGATAGGCTCATCCAGCATGCGCTTGCGCACCTTCCCGCTCAGGTCGCAATGGATATGCTCCGGCTGGCGAAGCACATCACCAATCAAATGATAAACCTCCCAATCCTTATGCACATCGTGATCCCGTTTGACCCGGTCGAGCAAATCTTCCGCCTCATCCTCGAACAGTTCGCCGTCCATCAATGCAGAAATTTCCTGTTTCATATCTACCACCTGTTATTTTTATTGGTTTCCAACAGCGGTCGCAGATTTTCCGCCACCGCCTCGCGTGCCCTGAAAATTCTCGATCTCACCGTGCCGATTGGGCAATTCATCACACTGGCGATTTCCTCATAGCTCAAGCCCTCGATTTCACGTAGCGTCAGGGCGCTACGCAAATCCTCCGGCAATTGCTGCAACGAGGTTTGCACGACATCGACAACTTGTTTGCTCATGAGTTCATTTTCCGGCGTACTAACCTCACGGAGCATGCTGGCATCTTCGAACGATTCCGCGTCTTCCGCATCGAACGACATATTAGCCATGGGGCGCCGTTTATTCGCCAACAGGTGATTTTTCGCCGTATTGATACCGATGCGATACAGCCAGGTATAAAACGCGCTCTCGCCGCGAAACCCGGGCAACGCACGGTACGCCTTGATGAAGGCATCCTGCGTGACATCCTCCGCCTCGGCCGGATCACGCACAAAACGGGAAATCAGCCGCCCTAGCTTGCGCTGGTATTTGGTCACGAGCAAATCGAAGGCGTGCTTGTCGCCGCGCTGCACACGCTCCACCAATTGCTGATCGACTTCCCGGTCTGACATCCCTGGCTATCCCAAATTATTATCGCGGCTACCGCACAATTCGCAGGATGCAAGTATAACCGCTCCAGGCTATCAGCCGGTAGCCCGAATACAGCGCCGCGCAATTCGGAAGCGTCATGTAGCCTGGATGCAGCGCAGCGGAATCCGGGGGAATGGTTGTATCGGAACATTCCCGGATTACATTGCATTTCATCCGAGCTACGGCTCCCCCCACTCCCCACTCCCCACTCCCCACTCCCCACTCCCCACTCCCCACTCCCCACTCCCCACTCCCCACT
>JBAQCT010000004.1:0-32839 GCA_049294375.1 Gallionella sp.
GGCATGGCCCGCTCCTACGCTATTGAAATGAGTGTCGTTATTAACGAAAATTGGAATAATCCGTCTTGGAAGAGGCAGTCCCATTAGCGGAGCTCAGCAGAGGCTCCCTGAATTGCGGAACTGCCTCCTAGGGTTCATTCCATTTTTTTCATATCTCCCCTGTTCGCTTTGGCCAGCCTTTCAATCTGCAGGCGCGCATCAACGAGCTCTTCATTGGTGGTGCGCAGGCGCTGGGCTATCACTTCGGCAAACAGCTTGTACAGGACAGACACAAAAAGCGCCTGTTCGAGAGGCTCCTTCGTTTCGCTCATGAAGGTGGTGTCGATGGCGAGGCAAACTGTTCGGCCCATGGCCTCGACGGAGGCGGAACGAGCTTGGCCGTCAACGGCGGAGATTTCGCCAAAGGTGCTGCCGACCTGGTCGATCGTCGTAATTTCCTTCCCGTTTTTTACAATTTTGACCGCGCCGGAAAACAGGATGTAAACCCAGTTGTCGAAAGATCTTTCCTTGGTGACGAGTTCACCGTCATCGAAGGTTCTCAGTTTGCTCAGACACAGGATATGCTTGATATATTTTTCGCCAAGAGAGCCGAGGAACGGGAGATGTTGCAGCTTGGCAAGGAGAAATTCATTGCCTTCCAGATAGGGTGATTCCTGCATTATCAAATCCTCCGTCTTATAAATTACAGCTTGAGAAAATGCTCGCGGTAGTGACGCAGCTCTTGGATGGATTCGTAGATATCGGCCAGCGCCTCATGCTTACCGTGTTTTTTCATGCTTTGCACGACTTCGGGTTTCCAGCGTTTGGCAAGCTCCTTGAGAGTGCTCACGTCGAGATTGCGGTAATGGAAGTAAGCCTCGAATTTCGGCATCCAGCGCGCAAGAAAGCGCCGATCTTGGCAGATGGAGTTGCCGCACATCGGCGAGATGTTCGCAGGCACGTATTCCTTGAGAAATTCGACCATCTGCGCTTCCGCCGTGGCCTCGTCCAGCGTGGAGGCTTTCACTTTTTCGATCAGGCCCGATTTGCCGTGTGTGGATTTGTTCCAGGCATCCATGCCGTCCAGCAAGCTGTCAGGCTGGCGTACCACCAGCACCGGCGCTTCGGCGACCGTCTCCAGATTGCTGTCGGTGATGACGATGGCAAGCTCGATTATATGATCCGTGTCCGGGTTGAGGCCGGTCATTTCCAAGTCTAACCAGATAAGGTTGTTTTGATTCTGTGCCATAATCCGTGCGCCCTAACATGATCCGCAAGAAGTGTATTGTGGCATAAGTACACCGACCGCGAAAACTGAATTCAAACCACATGACAGCGACGCAATTCACATCGATCTTCCTTGCCGCGCTATTGCTGACGACGCTTGCCAAGCTGTGGCTGGCGCGCCGCCATCTGGTGCATATCGCTGCGCATCGCGCCGAAGTGCCGGAAGCGTTCCGCGAAAAAATCCGGTTGCCCGAACACCAGAAGGCGGCCGACTACACCTCGGCCAAGACGCGCTTTGCGATGCTCGGCGCGCTTTTCGATGCCGCGCTGTTGCTCGCTTTTACGCTGGCGGGCGGCATCCAGTTCATCGCCGACCTCTGCACCGGCTGGTTTGGCTCGCCGCTCGTGCAGGGTGTGGCGACCATCGTTGTGGTGCTGCTGCTTTCGTCGCTGCTGGAAACGCCGCTCAGCCTGTACCGCACCTTCGTCATCGAGGCGCGCTTCGGCTTCAATAAAATGACACTGCGGCTGTATATGATTGATGCGCTGAAGAGCCTGCTGATCGGCGCGATACTCGGGCTACCGCTGCTATTCGGCGTGCTGTGGCTGATGGATCGCATGGGTGAATACTGGTGGCTGTACGTGTGGCTGGCGTGGATGGTGTTCAACCTGATTATCCTGTTTATCTACCCGTCGTTCATCGCGCCGCTGTTCAACAAATTCACGCCGATGCAGGACGAGGCGATGAAGGCGCGCATCAAAGCCGTGCTCGGTAAATGCGGCTTTACCGCAAAAGGGTTATTCGTGATGGACGGCTCGAAGCGTAGCGCGCACGGCAACGCTTATTTCACTGGCTTTGGCAAGACCAAGCGGATTGTCTTTTTTGATACGCTGCTGGAGCGGCTGAGCGGCAATGAGGTCGAGGCGGTGCTGGCGCATGAGCTGGGGCACTTCAAGCGCCACCATGTGATGAAGCGTATCGCGGCGACCTTTGCCATCAGCCTTGGATTCCTGTGGCTGCTCGGACAACTGATGCAGACCGGGTGGTTTTATCAGGGTTTGGGCGTCAGCGCGCCCCATTCGACAGAATCAGGCACCGCGCTCGCGCTGCTGCTGTTTTTCATGATCCTGCCGATATTCAGCTTCCTGTTCAACCCGCTGATGTCGGCCTATTCGCGAAAACACGAGTTCGAAGCGGACGCTTACGCCGCCCAACAAACCAACGCGGACGATTTGGCTAATGCGCTGGTTAAGCTATACCAGGATAATGCCGCCACGCTGACGCCCGATCCGCTCTATTCCGCGTTCTACGATTCGCACCCGCCCGCAGCCGTGCGTATTGCGCGGCTTAAAGTGCAGTGAGGAGAAGGGTGCGTATGCAACGGAGCACGTCGAGCATCTCAACCGCTATTATTCCAATTTTCGTTAAAAACGACACCAATAGTGTAGGAGCGGGCCATGCACGCGAATATATTGATCGCGGGCATGGCCCGCTCCTACAATTAACCGCTGTTTTTAATGCGAATTGGAATTACAACCTGAAATAAAGGAGGTTTGTCATGGACAACGCATGCGATCTGACCAGTAAGCAATGCAAGCCCTGCGAGGGCGGCGTACCGCCGTTAAAGCAGCCGGAAGTCGATAGTTTGATACGGCAGCTCGAAGGATGGCAGCAGTATGGCAATATGATCGGCAAGACTTACCGCTTCAAGGATTATTACCAGACCATTGCGTTCGTGAATGCCATCGCATGGATATCGCATCGAGAAGACCATCATCCCGATCTCACCGTCACGTATAACAGTTGTCATGCGGAATACACTACCCATGCCATTCACGGGCTGTCGGAAAACGATTTTATCTGCGCCGCAAAAGTGGACGCGCTGTTCAAGCTTTGAGCGAAATTCTGCACGGACAAGTCGTTGCGGCGTTTGGCCGCCAGTATCTGGTGCGCCTTGCGGACGGCAGCGAGCTGACCTGCCTGACGCGCGGCAAAAAGAGCGAAGTGGTGTGCGGCGACAGGGTGGAAATAAAACCTACCGGCGACGCTTCGGCAGAGAACGGTGCGCAAGGCGTGATCGAGCGCATCGAACCGCGCCGCTCTCTGCTGTACCGCTCCGATGCGTTTCGCGAAAAACTTATTGCCGCGAACGTCACGCAAATTATCGTGGTGGTGGCTGCCGAGCCATCGTTTGACGATTGCCTGCTGGCGCGCTGCCTGGTTGCGGCACACGATCAAAAACTGGGTGCGCTGATCGTGTTGAACAAATGCGACCTGGCCGACGCAACAGCCGCCGCACGCAAACGGCTCGACCCCTATCGCGCCATCGGCTACCGCGTGCTGGAGCTCAGTGCGAGGCAGGACGTGTCGCAACTGAGACAACTGCTGCAAGACCATACCAACGTGCTGGTCGGGCAATCGGGCATGGGAAAATCCACCATCGTCAACGCGCTGCTGCCCGATGCGCAGGCCGCCACGCGCGAAATATCCAGCGCGCTGGATTCCGGCAAACACACCACCACCCATGCGCGTTTGTACAGGCTGGACAGCAACAGCGGATTGATCGACTGCCCCGGCGTGCAGGCGTTCGGCCTGCATCACCTTAGCTTTGGCGGGATAGAAGAAGGGTTTGTGGAATTTGCAAAGTATCGCGGCCAGTGCCGCTTTTATGACTGCCGCCACCTGCATGAGCCGGGCTGCGCGCTGCAGGGCGCTGTCGAGAGGGGTGAAATCGATACGCGCAGGCTGGAGCTATTTCGGCAGATCACCGCCAAGTAGGCTCCAATGGCACTGCGGGAATTGATAACCCCTTCGAGCCGCAGAAGAAATGGCCTATCGGGTTTATAACCGGTGAGGAGAAACAGAAGAAAACGGATGACGGAACTGCTGGCGAATACTGCCATCCATCTGACGCGCGCTGCCCTTGCCCGAACCGCCAACTTGTTTTACCATAGTAAAACTAAATAAGGAGGCTATATGTTTACAGCCGCACTACGCCGCTCCGGCGGTTCGTTGATCGTTACCATCCCGCAAGCTTACGTCGAGCAAAATCATCTTGATGCGGGCAGCCGTATCGCTCTGGAAATTGCGGGGGATGAATTGAAACTGAAACCGGCAAAACAGCGCCCAACACTTTCCGAACTGCTCGCCGCCACGCCCAAGGGCGCGGAACGTGTGCAGGGATGGGACGAAATACCTGCCGCAGGGAAAGAGCTGTGACACCCGAACGCGGCGACATCCTGCACTTGCAGCTTGATCCCGCCAGCGGGAAGGAAATGCGCGGCGATCACTTTTGCCTGGTTGTCTCGCCCAAGGTGTTCAATAAGCGCTTCCAACTTGCCATGGTTTGCCCCATTTCTGGCGGTTCCGCAGCGGTGGTGCGTGATACGGGTTTCTTGATTTCCCTGATGGGCCTCGGCTTGAAAACCGATGGCTGCGTCCATGCGCATCAGTTGAAGTCACTGGACTGGATTACGCGCAAAGCGCAACGGATCGAAAAAGCGCCGGACAAAATCGTGCAGCAAATTCTGGGTTGCCTGATTGCCGTGTTTGAAGATAAGTAAGCCCACCTAATAATCAACCTCAACCCGGGTTTTGTTTTACTCCATCCGCGCTACGCTTGCTGCGGGACATCGGCTAATTTAACGCGTGGGTGACGTGGCATGGTTTGTTCAAAATGAAATGCGATGGTAGACCCCTTTAATTCGGTCGCATGGCCCAATGGGGCCGACATCGCTCCCGACGCAATGCACATTCAGCGGTGCGGAACGTGGCGTATTCTGGATTGACGTGAAGATAACCCAAACCTGGCCCGTTGACCTTATGGCTACCGGTGGGGGCAATACAGAAGTTGTTCAGATAACTGGCGCGCTACCATTGCCTGAACTCGTCTCACCCTTGCCTTTATGCAAGTAGGAAGTTAAGCTTCATCGGGTGTTGTTTGGTAAGGAGAGTGCTGATGTCTATCGCTGAGCAAATTTATGAAGTAGCCAAACCGTTGCCGGAACCTCTGGCACTGGAAGCGCTGCATTTCATTGAATACCTGAGCAGCAAAAATACGGATCGCGCCGAGATAACAGACCTGACGCGCGCGCAGGAAACCGTGATGAAACACATCTGGGATAATCAGGATGACGAAGTCTGGAACAATGTTAAAGCGCTCTGACATCGTCCAGATTCCGTTTCCATTTTCCGACCTGGCTCATCAAAAGCATCGCCCGGTATTGCTGCTTACCGCGCCAGATGTTTTTGGTGACTTTCTTGCTGCGGCAATCACGTCACAGGCAGGACATGATGATGCCATTTTGCTGCAAGACGACGACATGATTGAAGGCCGATTACCTAAAACAAGCTGGATACGAGCCACGAGGCTGTTCTCCCTGAATCGGGATGCCGTCATTGTTACGCTGGGAAGCCTCAAACCAGAAGCGTTCGAGCGCATCCACGGGAAAATCTGTGAGCAGCTTGGCTGCAAACCTTGCAAGTAGCGCGCGCACTGCACCGCATGGCCAACATGGTGGGTATTTCTGCGCCGGAAGAGTTAAAGCGGCGGATACGCAGATGGGCGCCGATTTCAGAAGCGGACGGAAAGTATCTCCGTGTTGTCTTGCTACCGGATTATGAAACAGTGCATAACGCATTTTTCGACAGGAGATTCACCCCATGAAAATTAAGTATTTCCAGGATACCGACACGCTGCATATTGAACTGCGCGAAACAACCGTTGCAGAGACAACCGATCTGGACGAAAACACCCTGCTCGATCTCGACGCACAAGGCAATGTTTGCGGCATTACTATCGAGCACGCCGCCGTGCGTGCTGACATCCCGCACTTTTCTTATGAGCAGATTGCGGCTTAATCAGGCAACGCTGCTCGGGGGGCATGATTGCAAGCCTCTCTGTTTTTTCTTCGCGCCGTTCCTGCAAGCAGAAGACTGTGCTCGATTGTTTCTCCTCCATGAATACAAGATGCCGGTCACGTTCGATTCCAACGCTGCAACAACGCAAGCCTGACCCCCATGGCACTCGGTTAAGCGTAAACTCTCACGCATGGCGGAGAATTGATTCCTTCCCCTTCAAGGGGAAGGTTAGGATAGGGATGGGGGTGAATTACATAGCCCCCTAAACCCCATCCCCACCCCCACCCCAGCCCTCCCCTTGAAGGGGAGGGGGTTGCGCTGCAAAGCACTTAACCGAGTGCCATGAAAGCCTGACCCGGATTCTTGTGCATGACCACCTTGAAATAATATGTCTTTAAGTACATAATCCACCCATGCCTTGGAACGTGCTCTTTCACGATGACTTTCACGTCGAGTTTCAGGCGATGGATAGTGTGCTTCAGGATGAATTGCTCGCCCACGCCCGGCTCCTTCAGGAATTCGGCCCCCCACTTGGGTAGGCCAACGGTGGATACGCTCAAAGGCTCACCTGATTAGCCACAATGTTCAGCAGTCCCCTACTCTCAGAGAAATCGGGGCGCAGCCCTATTAACCCTTGCGACCAAACCCAACCAACGCTACTTTCCCTTGCCTGCCCCACCAACAAGCGATTCTACAAAACCAAGTAAATCCGCCTATTCTACTCATCAACTAATCATGGATTGGTTTTTTCTTGGCAACCTCCGCCGGGAAAGCCTTGGCGAAAGTCTGAATTGTCTCACGCACTATTTTGCGCTGTGGCGCGGGCAGGGTGAGGAAAGTCTCGAACATTTCCCGCTCCTGGCAGCCCATGCCTTCATCCCATCTCTTCTGTTTGGCGCGTATGGATTTAGTGGTGCGTTCGCCATAGCGCAACAGATGCGGTTCCACATTTAACCAGTCTGCCAGCACCTGTAACTTTTCCTGTGATGGGATCGCTTCGCCGCGCAGCCAGCGCGACACCGCCTGAAAAGTCACGGAGCGTCCCCAGTAGCGGCTGTTGAAGCCTTTCTCCAGCACAATGGGGCGAGGTTCATAACCGGCAGCGCTCATAGCGTTGCGCAGGCGCTTAGCAAATTCTGTTTTTTCATCCATAAACCGAAAGTTAAATTCCGGCGTAGCTATTATTAAACTAACTGTTGTATGATTCATTCAATTATTGGTTTAATTAGTAACTTACGCATGGCTAAAAACTTGCCGGAACAATTCCCAGAAATCGCCGCCAAGGAGCAGCAATGAAGTTTATTTGGGCCGTTCTGTTCATGTCGCTGTCGGATTTGTACCGGTTGATGGCTGCCGTATTAGACTGGCGCTGCCACTTGCGCGTCTTGTCTGGAAAAGGAAAGTACGATGTGGCTTTCATCAACAATCTTGAAAACAACCAGCAAAAACAATTCTTCGGCTTTTTGCTCAGAAAGAAGGGGGTAGCGTATGGCCTCAGACTTTCCCTAGGCGACAGCTTGTGCAGAAACCTGATCATAAATTGCTCCGCACAAGAGCTTGCAAGGCCGAAATCACGGCAGTTTGCCAAGCATTACACTCATACAGCAATAACAACAGCCGTCCGCGATGGCGCAAGAATCATTCTGTTTGCGGCAGGCACCAAAAGGCTATTTTCAGAGGGTGAGCTTGCTGAAATCAAAAAGGGTTACCCAGATGTCATTTTCACCATCGGCGACAACGGGACGGCACTCGCATTGCGCGCGGATGTGCTGCATGCAATCAGGCTGAGGGAACTCAAGGCCGATTCAAGGATAGCGATACTGGGGCCAAATGGGTTCTTGGGAGAGGTAACGGCCAAATTTCTGCGGGCGCTTGGATACAACAACTTGCTGCTGCTGAGTTCCAATATGGAAAACCCGTTTGACGATGTCCATGGAGTGGAGCTGGTTGTTGCCTGTAGCCATCATACCCGCCTGAAATTGACTGTAACCATTCTGGATCACATATCGTGCGAGAGGGGCGCATATGTGATTGATGTGTGCAGGCCGGGCAACCTGACCCAAAAAGAATTTCTGAAATGCCGGAACATAACCCGCCAGGATTCCGGCATGGTGCATAACGCAGGCATAAGGTTTGTGTTTCCATTGGGAGCGTTGTTTGTGTTGCGCAGGCTTGGGATTTCCACTCGGATAATGTATGGATGCTTTGGTGAGGCGGTAGCTTTGTCTGTGTTGCCGCAGGAGAACTTGAAGAATTTCGATTTCTTGAGCGTGAACACCGATGCCATGCAGTTTATGGAGCAGGCGTTTACGCTGGCCGGGTTTGCGGTTTCACCGGTGCATAACTTTGGGAAGGCGACGGGTGCAGTCATTCCCTCAGCCGAATGGGGTGTCACAGGCAGGCTGGAATCGTGAATTAAAGAAACATGCGGTCTTATCTTAGATGGGTATTGCGCTATCGCTGGCTGATAATTGTTTTGACGGCAATGGTCACCGTGCTGGCCATTTCTCAAGCGCGTAACCTGCGCGTCATCATTGACCCGAACACCATATTGCCGCAGTCGCATCCCTATGTGGCAACCACGCTGCTGGTGGAGAAGATATTTGGCTCCAAATATATTGCCGTCATTGGCGTCACGCCAAAGAACGGTGATATTTACCAGCCTGCGGTGTTAGGCAAGGTGCAACGCATTACCGCCGCGTTGCTGCAAACCGAGCTGGTCGTCAAGGAAAACATGCTCAGCCTGTCGGCGCGCCGCGCCAAGGATATTATCGGCACTGCCGATGGCATGGAGGTCAAGCCGCTGATGGCAACGGTTCCACAAACGCCGGAGCAATTGGCGCAACTCAAGCTGGCGCTGCATAGAAACCCGGCCTATATGAATTCCATCGTTTCACAGGATGAGACGACCGCTACGGTCATTGCAGAACTCAGGGATGTGCCGGGCGGATTTCGCGGCATGATGGAAGCCATCAATCGCATCGTTGATAAAGAGCGCGATGCTTCCGTGGATATTGTGCTGGGCGGCATGCCCAATATTTTAGCGCAGATTGAAATTTATTCCGAGCGCATGGCTATCCTGTTGCCCATCGCGATCCTGCTGGTGGGGCTGATTCTGTTTGAGGCATTCCGCACCTTTCAGGGCATGATCCTGCCGCTCATCACCGCCATGCTGGCGGTTGCCTGGGGGGTGGGTGTGATGGGTGCGGCGGGGGTGCCGATGGATGCTTTCAATGCCACTACACCGATCCTGATTCTGGCTGTATCGGCAGGCCATGCCGTGCAGTTGCTGAAACGCTATTACGAAGAGTATTACCGTATTCTGGATGGCGGCGCTATAACGCCGCGAGAGGCAAACAGGCGGGCCGTGATCGAATCGGTGGCCAAGTCCGGGCCGGTGATGATGGTGGCGGGCATGGTGGCTGCGCTGGGATTTTTCTCGCTGGTGGTGTTTGAAATTACTACGGTGCGCACCTTCGGAATTTTTACCGGTATGGGTATCGTCGCCGCGCTGGTTCTGGAAATGACTTTTATCCCGGCATTGCGCTCATTGCTGCCTGCGCCCGGAGCAAAAGAGCGTGAGCACAACGGGTATGGCAACAGTGCCGCCTCTGATAATAAAACTTGTTGCCATGCCCGTTTCCCCCACCCCAACCCTCCCCCGGAGGGAGAGGGGGCGAATGAATCGCTGCGCGAGTTTCACGTTAAGCAGCGCGCCCGAATCTGGGATCGTATTGCCGCAACGATTGCACACGCCACGCTGCATCGGCGGGGAAAGGTTTACGCGGGTGCGCTGGCGCTGGCCGCAATCGGGTTGATGGGCATGAGCCAGGTTGTGACCAACAATTCCACCAAGACTTACTTTGCGCCAGACTTGCCCTTCCAACTGGATGACCGCTTCCTAAACGAGCACATGGGAGGCACCAACACGCTGGTATTGTTGATCGATGGCAAGCGCGAAGATGCGATCAAAGACCCGAAGGTGTTGCAGGCCATGGATGACATCCAGCGCTTTCTCGATCAGCAGCCCTATGTCGGCAAATCCGTGTCTCTGGCCGATTTCATCAAGCGCATAAACCAGGCCATGCACGGCGATGACCCGGCGTATTACCGCATCCCGGAAGATGCGAATTTAATCTCGCAATATTTGCTACTGTATTCCATGTCGGGCGAGCCGGGCGATTTTGATTCATACGTGGATAACGACTATCGCATGGCGAACATGACGGCATTCCTGAAAACCGACAGCAGCGCCTATATCGAACAGTTATTGCCCAAGCTCAAGTCATTTGCCGCAGAAAGGCTGGGCGCGCGCGCCACGCTGAGCATTGGCGGCAACGTGCCGCAGGCAACGGCGCTCAACGAAGAAATGGTGCGCGGCAAGATACTCAATATCGCGCAGATCGGTGCGGTGGTATTCGTCATCTCTTCTCTGGTGTTCGGCTCCTTCAAGGCCGGGCTGATGGTTTTGCTGCCGTTGCTGATGGCGGTCATCGCAAATTTTGGCGTGATGGGCTTTTCCGGTATGTACCTGAACATCGCCAACTCGCTGAGCTCGGCCATGGCGGTGGGCATCGGCGCGGACTACGCGATTTATCTCATCTACCGTTTACGCGAAGAGTTGGCAAACGGTATGGGTGAATCGGATGCGGTGCGACTGGTATTAAACACCGCCGGTAAAGCCTGTTTGTTCGTCGCTATCGCAATCAGCGCAGGTTATGGCGTGCTGCTGTTTTCGTTCGGTTTCTATATGCACATCTGGCTGGCTACCTTGATTGCCACCGCCATGATGGTCAGCGTATTCGCCGCGCTTTTTTTGATCCCGTCGCTGGTGCTGACCTTCCGTCCAGATTTTGTTTTTAAAGGGGTACCGAAATGAAACTGTTTGGGGGTTTGGAATTTTCTAATTTGCCGCATAAACCCATGAGCCTCAAGTTTTTTGTAGGGTGGGCAAACAGGCTCATCGTTTGCCCACGCGGTGTGCGATACGAAGAGCCGCGTGGGCACAAGAGCGTGCCCACCCTACGAACTATCGGTTTTTTCACTGTGCTGCTGGGTGCCATGACGCTTGCCCAAGCGGCTGAAATCAATTTGACCGAAGTGATACAAAAAAGCCTGGCGGTTAATAAGGTGCTGGATTCGACTTCTGATGCGACCTTTACACTGACCAATAAAACCGGACAGGCGCGGGTGCGCAAAACCATAGGAGTATCCAAGCTGCAAGCCAACGGCGAAGACAATATGCGCATGACGCGGTTCGTGGAGCCTGCCGACGTAAAGGGCACGGTTTCATTGCTGATCGAGCACTCGGCGGGAGAGGATGACATGTGGATTTATCTGCCCGCGCTGAAAAAAGTGCGCCGCATGGTTTCCAGCAACAAGAGGGACAGTTTTGTCGGCACCGATTTTTCTTACGGCGATGTGATCGGTCATAAAGTCTCAGACTGGAATTACAAACTATTGCGGGAAGAAGTTGCGGATGGCGCGGCGTGTTATGTGATCGAAGCCACACCCAAAAACGATGAAGTGCGCAGCAGCAGCGGCTATGGCAAGCGCGTAATCTGGGTGCGCAAGGATAATTACTTTGCCATCAGGGGCGACCTGTGGGACGAGGCCGGGCAGCCGCTCAAGACATTTCACTTGACCGAATTGCAGGAGGTGGATGCGGCGCGCCACAAATGGCAAGCCATGCGGCTGGAATCAAAAAATCTGCAATCGGGCCATCAAACCGTGATCCGTTTTGAAAGCTTCAGGGTTAACCAAAAAGTCCGAGATGAGTTCTTCACCACGCGCTACATGGAGAGAGAATAGGGTGTTTTTACTGCTTGTCGCTGGGCTGCTCGCGCGTTTAGGTGGCTTGCCAGCGGCATCGTCGGGTTATGCGATAAAGCCAAAAAATCCATTAGCCCAGAAACCCCCTCTAACTCCCCCTTGTCAGGGGGAGAACTCGATTTGCTCCTCCCCTGACAAGGGGAGGTCGGGAGGGGTTGGGGTGGATTTTTGCCTAATGGGCAATCTGGGATAAAGCCGCTAACCCGACGCTATATGCTCGGCACTCCGGGTTTTTGACCAACACTTTC
Organism: Gallionella sp.; assembly: GCA_049294375.1. Taxonomy (GTDB): domain Bacteria; phylum Pseudomonadota; class Gammaproteobacteria; order Burkholderiales; family Gallionellaceae; genus Gallionella. Next base: position 12,148 of record JBAQCT010000004.1, read on the forward strand.
AAATGCGCCCTTGCATTGGGGCGAACTCTGAATTTTTAGAGGCGCCCTAATGCCTAAATAGATTGAGGTTCATCCCTCAACTCTGTGGTTGGGCCGAATAATTACAACTGTACTATAGACGGGAGGATGCCACGCGGCGTGACGCGTATTACTCAGGTATACACATGTGAAATTTGCAGGTTCTTCGGGTTGGGTATTTTCCGGGCTGATGCTGCTCACAGGCGGGGTATACGCGCAAAACTTCATTATCGCGCTGAATGTGGGTTACAACAGCAATATGACAATCATCAGGATTGAATTGGCGCGACCGCTGGCCCAAGTGCCGGACACCGAGTTTATTATCGGTTCATCCCCTCACATCGCGCTCGAATTTCCTGATACTGCAAGCGGGTTGGATGAACCCGTTCAGGATTTTACCGAAGGGGGATTGCGTAGCGCCAACATTGTCCAGTCCGGCGGGCGCACGCGTCTGGTGCTTTACCTCAATCAAATGTTTCCCTCCAGCACCAGAATCGACGGTAGAAGCTTGTTGATTACCTTGCAGGGTAATGCTGCAAATGCAGGTAATGTCGCATTGCGCCCCGCCGAGACTAAACAGAATGCGCCAAAACATACGCTGAGTTCCGAAGCCGATGTACGCCTAAAGGCAGAACAAGAAGCGCAAGCGGCCAAGACCGAGGTGGCGGGGCTGAAGGCGGAGCGAGAAACACAAGCACCGACAGAAGCTGAACTTGCTCGGCCAAAGGCCGAACAAGAAGGGGAAGCGAGACCGGTATCCGCGCTGAATATTAACGGCTCTTTGCGTGGCAGCTACTGGAATGTTTCCAATAACCCAACCGGGCGCAATGACTTGGGCGTTGCCGAATTTTGGCTGAAAGCCGCGCCGCATCTGGGTAATAACGCCACGTTGATGTTGGAAGGCTGGGCGCGCGCGCCGAACGTTTTGCATTCCGCGGCCACGCAAGGCGTGCTGCGCGAGGGTTATGTGGGGTTCAGCAGCGGGGCGGCGGATTTTCGTATTGGCAAACAAATCATTGCGTGGGGGCGTGCCGATCAACTCAATCCGACCGACAACCTGAGTCCGCGCGACAACACCCTATTTATTCCGGAACCCGACGATCAGCGGCAAGGAACCGTCGCGGCAAAAGGCACTTACAATTTCCCAGAAAATTTTTCTGGCTTGGCCGCAACGGCGATCTGGCTGCCACGTTTTCGCCCCAACAAGCAACCGATTGCGCCAGCCGCCGGATTCGTTTTTAACGAGAGCGCTCCCAATGGGAATCAATTTGCATTGAAGCTGGAACAGACCGGTCAAGCGGTAGATTGGTCACTGTCGTATTTCCGTGGGTTCGATCTCAATCCGGATATTGCCGCTTTGCCGGGCGCACTTAACCTGTCGTTGCAACACCACCGCATTCGGGTGTTAGGCGCGGATGCTGCTGCCGTAATTGGCCGCTACGGCCTGCGCGCCGAGGCTGCTTACATCTGGACTGAGGATGCTGCGGGCATCGATCCATTTGTAAAAAACCCCTTCTTCTACGGCGTGGTTGGCGCGGATCGCACCTTCTTTGAATACCTCAATATCAACTTGCAATATTTCGTGCGCCAAATTAGCGGGTTCAGCGATCCGAATATCATTGCCAATCCCTTAACCCGCGCAATAGCCGTACAGCAAAGCATTTTCTCCCATCAACAGGATAAATTTCAACAGGGGATGAGCTTGCGCATTAGCGACAAATGGCTGAACGAAATGCTGGAAGCCGAACTCGCCGCCGTCTATAACTTTACGCGCCGTGATTACATGCTACGCCCCAAGCTTGGTTATGCTTTCAACGATCACTGGAAAGGTTCCGCCGGAGCCATTCTGTTTCGCGGCAATGACAGCACCTTCTTCGGGCTGCTGCAAGATCGTTCCGCCATGTTTGGCGATCTGCGCTATAGTTTTTAAGAAAGTAACAGGTGTCTCTATAAATTCAGATTTGTGAGCCTCAGCTATACGAATTTCGGGCAAATTTCTGCCAATACCGATCCGGTTGACTCGGTTGTATGCATTAAGTAGAGTGCGCGCCGCCGGTCGCTTCCGGCAGTTGAACGCTTATTGATCCTAGAAAACGTAGCTGACGGGTCTGTAGGTGCGAATTCATTCGCACGAACAGCGGCTTATGTGCGAATAAATTCGCACCTACGGGAGCCGCATAATTCATTGAAATATCTGAATGTTGATTGCCAACTACGTTTTTTAGGTTGATTAAGGGAAATGCAATGGTTGCCAAGGCTAGCGTCCTGTCGGGAATTTTTCGCATGCGGGGATATACCGTGTGCCGGATTAAATCGCTTCTCGAATTCCTGCCTCGCCTCGGGCGCGCTCCAATGGCGGTTTGGGGGTGCATGCCATGCTGATCCAGCTTGCCATCATCGGGATGATCGCGGCCATGCTGCCGCTGGCAATCGTCTGGGTGTCCGATGATCCTGACAAATACCGCAAGCTGGTCTGGGTCACCCTGTTCCTGACCTTCGACCTGATCATGTTCGGCGCCTTCACCAGGCTGACCGACTCCGGTCTCGGCTGTCCGGATTGGCCGGGCTGCTACGGGCAGGCCGACCCGGTGCGGGCGCACGCGGACATCAGCGCCGCCGAAGCCGCGATGCCGACCGGCCCGGTGACGGTCATGAAGGCGTGGATCGAAATGATCCACCGCTATCTGGCGATGGCGATCGGCGTGCTGATTATTTCGATCATGGCGATTGCCTGGCGCAAGTGGAAGCAATCGGGCGGCAAGGAGACGCGATTCTCGCCGTGGTTCGCGACGGCGCTGCTCGGATTCGTCTGCCTGCAAGGCGCTTTCGGCGCATGGACGGTCACGATGAAACTGCAACCTATCATCGTGACCATCCACCTGCTGCTGGGCATGACCCTGCTCGCGCTGCTGACCTGGCTCGGCGCGCGCCAGACCGATCATCCGCCTGTGCCTCAAGCGGCGGCGGCTTTGCGGTTGCCTGCGGTGCTGGCGGCGATATTGCTGACTGCACAGATCGCGCTCGGCGGCTGGGTCAGCAGCAATTATGCGGCTTTGGCCTGCACGGATTTCCCGCTGTGCCAGGGTATGCTTTGGCCACCGATGGATTTTGCACATGGCTTCGCGCTGTGGCGCGATTTGGGCATGACCGCAAAAGGCGATTATTTGCCCTTTGCAGCGTTGACCGCCATCCACTGGACACACCGCCTCTTCGCGTTCGCCGTCATTGCGCTGGTTGTGTGGCTGGCGCTCAAGGCGCTCAAAATCGACGGGCTGCACAAGACCGCGCGCTGGCTATTGGCGGGAATCGCGTTGCAATTCGCGACCGGTTTATTGACTGTGTTTCTGGATTTCCCGCTGGCGCTGGCGGTGATTCACAATGGAGGCGCTGCATTTCTCGCATTCCTGCTGGCTCTGCTGAATTACAAGATCCGGCTCGCCAGATAAATCGGGCTTGTGCACGGTGATGAGCTATTGTGTTTGATCGGTTTCGTCGGCGTGTATGTTGAGTTTCTTCATCTTTTCCCAGAGGTTTTTGCGGCTGATACCCAAGCTGGCGGAGGTCTGCCCGAAATGCCATTGGTTGCGTTCCAGTACCCTCAGGATGAACTTTCGCTCACAGTCACGGAGGTAAGCAGCCAGACTGCCCTCACTGGCTATTTCCTCGCTTTGCTGCCGACTGGCAGCACTATTCGCAGCTTCACCGGTAGTGGGCGCTTCGTCGAAGAATGACGATGGTTCCAGTTCGTTATGTCGCGACAGGATGCATGCTCTTTCGATGCTGTGTATGAGTTCGCGCAGATTGCCCGGCCACGGGTAGTCGAGCAGGGCGCGCTCCGCGAGCGGGGAGATGACGCGGCTTTCTTCGCCGTGCTGCGCGGCACATTGGCGCAAAAATAGCCGCGCAAACCACAGGATGTCTTCCTTGCGTTCGCGCAGCGGCGGGATGCGCAAACGAATGACGTGTACGCGGTAGTACAGGTCTTCGCGGAAAGTGCCATTCTCGACCATTTTTTTCAAGTCGCGACTAGTGGCGCAGATCAGGCGCACATCAACCGGTATCGGCGTTTCGCCGCCGACGCGAACGATGCGGCGCTCCTGAATGGCACGCAGTAGCTTGACCTGCATGGAGAGCGGCATTTCTCCGATTTCGTCAAGAAATAGAGTGCCGCCATGCGCCTGTTCAAAAACTCCTTTGTGCGTGCGTGCCGCGCCGGTAAAGGCACCTTTTTCATAGCCGAACAATTCGGATTCGAGCAGGCTTTCGGTAATGGCACCGCAGTTGACCGGCACGAAGGGTTTGTCTTCCGTTCCTTCGCGTGCGTGCCGGTGGATGAGCTGCGCGACATGTTCCTTGCCGACTCCGGATTCGCCGGTGATCAGGACGGTGTTAGCAAGGCGCGCAAGGCGCGGGATGCTGTCTTCGATGTTGCGCATGGCGTGTGAGATGCCAAGTGTATTGAGGTTTTTATCTGCGGGGGCAGCGGTTTCGGGAAGCCGGCAGATGCGTCTGATTTTTGTGACCAGTTGATCAAGATCAAAGGGTTTGCTGATGTAGTCTGCAGCGCCCTGTTTTAGCAGGCGCACCGCGCGGTCAATCGAGCCGTAGCCGGTGATGAAGATGAAAGGGGGAAGAGCTTGCTTTTCTGCGCGCAGTTTTTCGAAAAGTTCTTCGCCGTTCAGGTCGGGCAGGTGGATGTCGCTGATGACCAAATTATAGTTTTTGCTGTTGATGGCGCGCAATGCGTGGGTGCCGGTGCGATGCCAGTCAACTTGCAAACCTTCCAGTGCAAAACGGTCGCACAGCGATTCCCCCATGATTTCGTCATCCTCGATCAGGCAAAGAATGGGTTGCTTGAATTTGTTCATGATGATCGATATTCCTGCAAGGGTAGTTGAACGGTAAATCGGGTTTCATCCGGTTCGCTGTGCACGGAGATAAGCCCATTCAGTTGCTGCACTATCTGATAGATCACCCAAAGCCCGAGGCCGCTTCCGCTTTCATTCAGCGAAGTGAAGGGTTCAAATAGATAGGCCACTTTTTCCGGTGGGATGTAGGAGCCGTTGTTGGCGACATCGATGACGAGGTTGTCGTTGCTGTGATAGATGTGCAGTCGAACCCGGCCATGCTCATGCGTTGCGTGAATGGCATTCAGCAACAGGTTGATGATGACCTGTCTCGCTAAAGTGGAGGGTATCGATTCGATACCGGCAATGTCGATCTCACCCGTAAAGTTGATGTGTTTTGCCTGTATGTCGGGCTGAATCAGCGTGCGGATATCCTCCACGTCATTACGGTCAAACGGGCGTGTTTTCGATTTTGCTTCCACCAGCAGCGCCGCGACCGTTTCCTTGATCTGGATGAGCCCGCGCTCCAGAATGGACAGGGTTTTCAGGGTGAATGAGTCCTGCATGCCATGCCGTTTGTAGGTGCTGATCGCATTGAGCATGCCGCCCAGCGGATTGTTGATTTCGTGTGCAACACCGGCAGCCAGACGGCCAATTGCGGCGAGGCGGTCAGACGTGATGACCTGTTGTTGCAGCAGCTCCTTTTCCTTGAGTTCGGCGAGCATGCCTTTGAAGGATTTGCCAAGCCGCCCTATTTCATCCTGTGATTCTTCAAGCATGATTTCGCCGGACTCCGGCAGGTTTGGAGTGACGCTGTTCATTGCATCGGATAGCTGCAGCAAGGGCGCCGCCATCTTGCGCCCCCAATACATGCCAAGTGGCAGCAATATGGCTAGCACCAGCAAGGTCATCAGGATGGCGTCTTTGGTCATGCTGTAAAAGCGGGACGTGAAGGGTGATTTCGGGTAACTCATGACCAGCGTTCCAATTCTAAGCCCGTCCGATTGGATCGGTATAAGCAAAAACATGCTGGTTGATTCGTGTGGCTCCATAACGGTTGGACTCGAATCGTGCAAGTCAGGCAAGGCTTGCAGTATTTCGGTGAAGCGGGAGTCGATGGTTGACGGGTCGCTCAATATGGGAAAGCGATCTGGCTGTGTGGCGACATAAACCTTGTTTTCGGTATCTAGAATGAGGATGTAATCCGCTCCCCGGTCTGGAGCTTGATATTCCGGAACGCGGAATGGGGTGTTGATGATTTCAAATGTCCGCCACACGTCATCGTGCAACATGGGCTCGACAACCGTGTCGGCGATTACGCGCCCCATCCTGTCCGCATTGGCAATCAGGTTGCTGCGCAAATCCTCGATGCCGCGATAGACCAGCGTCGATGTCAGCACAAAAGCGGTTGCGATCACCAGCGCGGTAACGCGCAAGGGAATCTTGTATTTGAGGCTGATGTTTTTGAGGTGCATCATTGCTTTTTGGATGCGTTGTTTCTGGCCTTATCGACAAACCGGGACATTTCTTCGATGCCATCGAAAAGGCGGCCATCTCCATATACGAAACCATCCAGATTAAGCCTGTCCAGCAAGCGACCGCCCTCTTCGTCATGTGTCATGCGAAACAGCACTTGCTGTATGGCAGCGATGTCCTGTTTTGAGGTGGCGGCGCTGGCCACAAAAGGAGGGTGCCCGAATTGCGGGGACTTGTCCACAATCCGGGTTTTGGAGGTGAGCTCCGGATGGGATCGCGCCAGCATGTCCCATACATAGCCGTCAACTGCTCCGCCTTGTGCGAGGCCGCTTGCGACGGCCTCGACCACTTTGCGATGGCTCCAGGTGAAAAATGTTTTGGAAAAGAATGAAGAGGGATTCAGGCCTTGCTTGGCCAGCGAGTATTCGGTGTAGAGATGCCCCGAATTGGAGTCAGGGTCGGAAAAGGCGAAAGTTTTCCGGCGCAGGTCATCCAGCGATTGTGTCTGCCTGTCGGAGCTCGGGACGATCAGGTATGACTGGTAGAGCGGTTTGCCCAGATAAAGCGGGACGGCAACCAACTGGAACGATTTTTTGTTGCGCATGTACGGATAGCCGCACAGCCATGCGAAATCGAGCTTTCCATCGCGCAGCAGGTCGACTATTTCGCGATAATTGCCGCGCTGGACGAATGTCACAGGCTGCGCCAGATGGCGTTGCAGATAGTTGCGCCACTCATTGATGAATGCAGCCTGATAGTCGAGAAATACCGGAGTCAAGCCGATGCGGATCGGGGGCTTGGCCGATTGTTCAGCCGCGTGCAGCGCCGGTGCAAACGCCAAGGCTAGCAGCAGAAGCAGTATGCGAATCAGGGCAGCCAATTCAGTCATGGTAGTTGTTTGTCGTTTACGCGAGAGCATGTATCACATATTCTTTGAGCCATTTTTTTGAGCCGGGCCGGACGTTGAGATTGTAAAGCCAATATCTTCGGTGCAGGAACTCGATTTATCTCGAAGAAATTCTCGTGCTCTGTTGCCCAACTCTGCACGCGAGGCAAACTGTCAGTTGCTCATACTTTGCGGTTCATGGCTGGGCACAACCTAGCCCGAGATTTTTCTCGTCCAGTTTAGGCAGCGAAGATTTAGATGATGTGTGCGGTACTCCCGAGGCTGCATGGCGAGGCTGTTTGGGCCGTTTATGCGCCTTCAGGCGTGGCAGAGCCGGATTACCCGGTGCGGGTTTCACGGCTTTTGCTACGGTTTTCGTTCCCGATGGCGGCTGAGGGTTTTCCGCTAAGGCAGCACATGACCAAGTGGCAAACAGGCTGCAGGCCGCCATCATCGCGAGGTCAGGTTTGCGCATCTATCGTCTCTGTATCGCGTTCCACATTGATAACCTCCACGTCGAATGACAAATGCTTGCCGGCACAGGGGTGGTTGCCGTCCAGTATGGCGCCGTGCTCCGTCAGGGATAACACTTTCAATTGAAATTTCCCATCGCTGCCCCCGGGCGACAGTTGCATGCCTGGCTGGATGTCCAGATTCGCGGGCAGATTTTCGCGTACTGCTTCGAAAACCAGCTCTGGCCGATAAGGCCCGTATGCCTGATCCGGTGATAATTCTATCCGGCCCCGAAAGCAGCGCTCCTTTCCCTTGAGCCGCTCTTCCAGGCTGCCGATCACCTGTTGCTTGCCGCAAACAAAAACAAGAGGTTTGTTGCCATCATCCAGCACTTCTCCGGCAGAATCGGTAACCCGGCACCGCAATGTCACCCGGCAGCCTTCGGTAATTTGTGTGGCCATTGTGCTACTTCTCCTTGTATAGCAACGGAATAACTTTTTTAGCGCCTTCTGCCGAATCGTGAGCGTGTGGCCTTCCAGATGAGCCAGAGCCAGACAGGTGAGGTAGCTGCAAGTTGCAGCAGCGCCTCAATCAGGGCAGCACTGCCTGTCGCAGGATAGGTTTCCGTCAGGTGGGTCGCGATCACACTGCGCTCACCCGCAGCCAGCGGCGCATTGTTCATGTACTGCATGCGCAAGACGGACAATTCCCATCCGATCCGGTTGTGTCTCCGATTCATGTAATCATCCGCAACATGGCATGCCGTGCAGCGTGTCCGGGTCAGGCGTACCGGGTACGGAAGAGCCTCCCATGCGGCCTTTTCAGCGGCGCGACGCTGCGCTTCGGTTTCGGCTGTCAGCTTTTGTTGCTCGGCTTCGATTTTTCTGTCAGCCTCGAAAATAGTTCTGAGCCGACTTCGTTCCTTCTCGGAGCGAACCGAGGTTTTTGGCTCATATTCAGTCGGGTCGATGTCCGCCCAGGCCGGGGATACATTCAACCAGCACAGCAGAAACAAGGCGGCTAATCGTAGTCGCCTCATTTCCTACTTGCGCCGGGGATCGGGCGGGGTTTTGGCAATCCAGCCCATTTCCTTGTCCCGGCTCCCCACGGGAATTTTCAGGTGTTCGGTACTCAGGCCCTTTTCCTTGAGCTTGCGTTCCATTTCTGCAATGTTTTCTGGTGTGATGTCGCGCACCGCATAATTGGCGCGGGCTTTTTCCATGGCCTTTTCTACGCGGCTTTTCTCCTCAATCCAGGCCGGGTTAGCCACGCTATCGCGAGCTACAGCAACCGCAAGCATGGAAGCCAGTGGCAGGTAGGGGTTGGCCGGGAGGCCGATTTCGCGCAATTCGCGGGTGGTTTTTTCAAGATCGGCATGGAATTTTGGCAGCCAGCGCCGAACAAACTGAAACAGGTAATGGCCGGCACCGGCTTCAGCGCCGTCGGTATCAGGTGCGTCAGCCAGCAGCGCATCGGCGGCCTGCGCATAAAGATAGGAAACAAACTCCAGTTGCACGGAAACATGATCCGGCAGATCATTGAAGTGATCACCGCGAGCCAGACCAAACTTGAGGTAATACGCTGCCATTTCATCAACGGTGCCGCCCATGAAGGCGCCATCCAGATAAACCCCGGAATTGATCTTGGCCTCGCGGGGCGGTTGCAGAAAAATCCGGCTGTAAATGATAAGCAGATCTTCCTGGCTGGATATTTTTGCCATTTCGGCTCGATAGCATTCAAGGTGAACATCCATTCCATAGCCCAGCGTTTGATCCATGTCCGACAAGTCATCGGACAGATATTCCTTCATTGCATGGTAACTCTCCTGGGTTTGGGGAGCCATGAACGCCCTTGCCAAAATCAGGTAAAACTCGGATTGGTCTCGCAGGGAAGTTTTTGGCTCACTCATGTTGTTCATTTTAATGGTTTTCATTGCGGAACGTCATATTACAGCGGCACGAAAGGCGTCAGGCAAGTTTCAGGCAAAGGCGCTGCATTTTCCGGGCTATAAAAAACCGGATGGGGGGGAGAAACGAACCCATCCGGTAACTCCCTTAGAAGAGGAGAGAAGAAAATGCTGCTCAGGTCAGTTCTTGGCTGCAGGCTCTGCCGAGAGGTTCAGCTTCTTCTCGCCCAGCGCCCAGCCTGCAAAGGCGATGGAGAACGCCAAGAGCATGATCATCCACTCGGTAAATGAAGGTGTGTAGTCAATCAGACCCGGCACCCAAGAGCCCTTGAACAGGGGCACCAACTGGCCGGAGATGACGAACTCGTAACGTCCGATGAACAGCGAAATGATGACCATGATGGATGCTGCAAAAGCCGAGCTGCCATTCAGGAGCATGAAGAATGCCGCCACCATGAAAACCAATTCGATCCAGTACCCGGGCGAAGCCACAATGTGATCCCATACCTGCATACCGTCCGCATTGGTCCACAGGCCGATCACCGTGCGGGAGATTACCGCCAGAATGACGACGGCCAGAACCGTCGCGAACACCTTCGGCATAGCACCCGTCATCAGGCTTTTCACTTTGTCAGGCATCGAGTTCTCGCTGCCATAAGTGAGGTAGGTTATCAACACCGCGAATGCTGCGCCCGATAACGCCGCCGTCAGCAGGAAGTACAGCGGAACCATGGAGCCGAACCACATAGGGCGCATGGCCAAGGCACCAAACGCGCCACCCAGGGTACCGTGGGCGGCGATGACGGCAACGAAGGAGGCAACGCCCAAGGTGCGGCTTCCGTAACTATCCCAGTCATTGGCATTCACTTTCTGGAACTTGAGCAGCAACAGCACGAGGTAGACTGCATAAAACAAGCCCATCCAGTTAAGCGGCGACAGGAACTGGAAACCCGTTGGGATCGCCCAGAGCATGCGGAACGGATGGCCTATTTCCAGCGCCAAGGCAGCGAAACCTGCGATCAGCGTCACCACAGCAGCCCAGATGCAACGCTTGGCGATCGGGTAAAACTCCTTGAACCCGAACACCATGGCCAGCGAAGCAACGAAGGTCAAACCGGTGGAGGTAAGCACGAAGAACACATACGTCACCACGGGCAGGCCCCAGGTCACACCGGAACTGCCAGTGTTAAAGGAGGCATGACCCTGCGACATCAGGTTATAGAGGGTGATAGCCAAGCTGACGACCAGCGCGGCAACGCCCGCCGCCATGATCGTTTGAACCGACCCTTTTACTTCAATTTGCGTAGTCATTGTTTTTTCTCCTTAAACCTTGTTGATGCCATGACGACCGCCAGGCACGGCACCGCCAGATGCACCCGCACCGCTCACGTAGTACACCTGCGGCTTGTTGCCCGTGTGTTCCAGTAAACGCGTGCCCTTTTTGGAAGAGATGATCCTGCTGACCTCGGAATTGGGGTTGTCCAGATCGCCAAAGTAGCGTGCCGTGGGTGCGCAGGTGCGCACACAGGCGGGCACGAACTCGCGGACTGCCTCGTCTTCGTTGGTGAGATTGGCAGTGCCCGCGGGAGCCTTGCTGATCTTGTGGTAGCAGAAGGTGCATTTGGACACCACACCGTTGGGCTGAATACCTACCCCATGGCCGTTATCCTGCTGTGGGCCCTTGTAAGGTGGATTCCAGGAGAGGTCGCCCTCGCCTTTGAACACACCCTTGATATTGGGTTCGATGAGCGGCTTTTCGTCCGTGTAGAAACGTACGCCATAAGGGCACGCGATCATGCAGTACTTGCAGCCGATGCACCGGTTCCAGTCGATAAGTACTACACCGTCTTCTGTCTTGAAAGTCGCCTTGGTCGGGCACACATGCATGCAAGAGGGTTCCTCGCAATGCATGCAGGGCCGCGGAAACCACTTCAATGTCGGCGTAGGCTGCTTGCCTTCGGTGTAATACAACACATCCTGGTAGTTTTCGCCGGGCAGGCGGTTGTTCTCCATCTGGCAGGCGGTGCTGCACGCCTGACACCCGGTGCATTTTTCCAGGTCAATTACCATTCCCCATTTAGCCATTTGCTTGTCTCCTTGATCTGTTAGGCGCGTTCAATCGACACCTTGCTGGTGTAGAAATTACACATACCGGAAATGCGATCGGACTGTTGTGGCAGAATTTCGTCCACATGAGAACCGCGCCCCTTTGCCCAACGCCCCCACGCCCAGTGCCCATGCTCGAAAGGCAGCACGATGGTGTCCGGACGGGTGAGCTCCGTAACACGCGCTATGGCAAAGATCTCACCCGAAGACGATTTGATCTTGATGCGGTCGCCGTCTTTGATCCCCTTGGGCTTGGCCACGCTCGGATGAACTTCGCACAGAGCCTGCTTATTGCCGCCGACAGTCGGCTGGAAGAGTGCGATGGCATGCGGAATGTTGGCCGTGCGGCCTTCCGCGTGCATCGCGGTCTTGGGCGTGATCATGTGCAGGTCGCCGCCGCCGGTGTACTTGGGTTCTTCCCAATGGGGCATATTGTATTTTTCGACTGAACGGCCCGTGGCCTTGAGAATCCAGTCCTTCTTGTGCTCCATGTAGGAGGATACGAACTCGAATTTGCCGGAGTCGGTCTTGAACAGCTTCTCCTTCACCTCGGCGGCGCTCATGGGTTTGTTCCATCCCTTGCCGTCCCACTCGAAAAATTCGCCGCGCACCTGGCGCCAGTGATAGGGCTTCTTGAACCATGCGCCCTTCTTGACCCAAGCATCGAAACCGTTGACGCCGTTGTCGCCCGGATTCTCCTCGAAGCCCTTGCCCATGTGACGCACGATGTTTTCGGCACTGACCAGCTTCTTGAAGTATTCGCCGGTGGGGCCCTTGATGCGGCTACCGATGGCAATGAGCACGTCTGCAAATGTTTTGGTGTCGTGTACGGATTTGATGGCGGGCACACGAATCTGTGCCAGAGGCCAACCCTGGAAAGGGTAGGTGGGCGCATCCTGCCAGCGTTCGAGATAGGTGTTGTCGGGCAGCACGATATCGGCCATCATGGCGGTCTCGCTCGGGAAGGGCGAAGTATCGATGATAAACATGGACTTCATGGCCTCTGTCCACTCCTTGGTGGCATTTGGGGTAGAAAATGCCGGATTGGTCATGTAGAACAGCGCCGTATCCAGCTTGTAGCCGGCCACACCGGAAAGGTGGTTCTTGCCGACTTCCTGGATCATGTTTTTCGCCATCAGGTAGCCGTCTTCATGACCTTTCATGTCGATGCGCGGCATCTTCGTGTGTGGGCCATTCTTGGCGTAATCGTCCAGATAATCATCGGCCTTTGCTGGCGCAGGGCCATAGGCCGGGCCCATCTGGTAACCCAGTCCGCCCTCGGCGAACATGGCACCCACCAAGGCGTTCAGCGAATGAATCGCCATGCCGTTCAGCACGCCGTTGCTGTGGGTATGCGCGCCACGCTCGAACAGTGCGATGGCCGGGCGAGTGGTGCCAAACTCTCTTGCAGTCTTGACGATCAGATCTACCGGGATAGTGGTAACACTTTCCGCCCATTTTGGCGTGCGATCCTTGAGCTCCGTGTTCCACCATTGGATAAGGCCGCTGACCCATTTTTCATTGAAACTTTTAGCATCGAGCGCCACCCCTGCTTTGAACTGGTTACCGCCATCCTTGAAGTTGCCGACAAAGGCCTTGTCCCACAAGCCCTCGGTCAGGATCACATGAGCAATTGCCAGTGCCAAGGCGCCGTCAGTACCGGGCTTGATCAGCAACGCGCGGTCTGCCGCAGACGCTGTCTGGTTCATGTGGATATCCACGTAGGTGACGCGTGTCTTGGGTGTTTTGACGCCACGCATGTAACCCCACTGCTGCAGGTTGTTGTTGTAAGGCCGGAAGGCTTCCAGGTAGTTGCACCCGAACATCAGCAGGTAATTGGCGTTGCGGTAATCGTAGGAGCTGTAGGAAGCATTGCCATCGGTACACTGCTTGGCCAGCACCGAGCCGTCGGAGCAGATGGATGAGTGGCCAATAGGCGCATTGGGCGATCCGTACAGCTTGCCGAATTCAGCAATATTGACGCCCACATCGGATGCACCCCAGCCGCGCCCGAAGAACAGGCCGAAACGGTGTGATTCGCCTTTATCGCGCAATGCATTCAAGCGGTCGGCCACGGTTTTAAAGGCCTCGTCCCAGGAGATCGGCACGAATTTTGGATCTTCATTGGGCCCCTTGTTGGGGTTGGTGCGCTTCATGGGGCCTTTGAAGCGATCGGGGTCATACACCATGTAGGTGCCGAGGTGCATTTTCGGGCAACCCTTGCCGTTTGCAATGGGGTGGTCGTTGTTGCCGTAAATGGCATGAATGCGGCCGTTGGTGGTGTAAACGTCAATGCCGCAGCGTGCCGGGCATTGCCCGCAGATGCCCTTGGTTACCACCGTTCCGGACGATGCGCCGCCTGCCGCGTGTGCCTTGGACAGGGTGGAGAATCCATCCAGCTTGTCCAATCCCAAACCTACCGTTCCCACTGCTCCAGCCGTTCCTGTTGCCTGCAGAAAACGACGCCGGGTTATTTTAAATTCCAGTATATTTTTCAGGACATTCATTACTCATCCTCCTTCGTTGTTGTCGAATGCTCCGGCCTGGCAGGAGCAGATAAAGCAACCAAGTGCTTGAGCAATAACTGTGCCAGAGGGTTTTAGCGCCTTGAACCAAACAAGGACTGGAAGGCGGAATTCGCGAGGTGGTGGCGCTTTTGGCACTGCGGGCAAAGATTCTCACCAGTTTTGTCGGTGTAAGTCTGATTGCACTCAGGGCAGGTATTTTCGCCAAAAGAAGTCAGGCGAATGGGATGATCTGGTAATACATTGTAACCGTTTGGTAACACGCTTAGTGCTTTTGAAGAACATATTGAATAGCATTCGTTGCAACCAATGCATAACCGGGTATCAAATGTTAATTCTGTACGGTCTCCCTGTTCGAAAACAGCCAGCGCTCCGGTGGGACAGATGCTGGCACAGAGTTGGTGATTGTTGCAGGCATCGGATATCGCAACCCGAAAAAACAGCTTGTGTGGAGAGGTGGCGCCAGCGGATTTGCAGATCAGTTCCATTCCCCGGAGCATGCGCTCGCGTTCTCGCGATGATACCGGCGCCTTTTCAAATCCCCTTCTTTGGCGCGCCTCCAGTTCGGGCACCAAGGGCTTGACCTTGTCTATCGTGGCCACAGTCTTGGAAGTAAGCGCACTGAAGAACGCGCGGCGGGACATTCTGGTTTCGGTTACGGGTTCAGGGATGTCGATGGGCATAAGGTCGTCCGACAGGTGAACGCTTCGCAGCATGGGTAGTCGGCCCGTTGCTAAACCGGCTGCATCGAGCAGCGACTTGGCCTGTTCGAGGCTGGCATGGACGGGGTGATCCAGAGAACTGCCTGCCTTACATTTTAAACACCATCCGCGGTCAAGCAGCTCGAGCGAATGTGCTCCCGCCATCGTTACGAGTTCAAGAATGCGCCCGGTGCTCAAACCACCCAGACAGGGCACGCGCACCGATCCTTCAGGAGAGCGTTTTTCCGGGACTTTCCAGCAGTCGACGCTCAATGGGCTGGTTCTTTCCTGCGGAACATCCGGTACGGAAAAACCGGGAAGCGCAAGCGCACCCATGGGGCATGCGGCGGCGCAACGACCGCAGCGCACGCAACTCTCGTCGAGCTGGAGGGCAGTCTCGCCAATGTGAATCGCCTTGACCGGACAGACGATTTCACAGGCGCGACAGGTCGCGTAGCGCGGTGTGCGCAGAGGCAAGCAAGCATCCTCCAACAGGCCGAGAGGGTGATCCTCGCGCAAAGACCTGTATTTGAGCTTTATGGAAGCAATGTCTGGGTTTGTAGCTGCCTGTTTCATGTCGGTAAGCCCTTATTTTACTGTGTCACAAAGCACTGAAGAGCGCATTGCGGCGTTAAAATCGGGCTCAAAATGCTCATTTACCCTATGTAAACTCCGCTTTTTGCGAGTTGGGCGACAACGGCAAACCGCCCATCCCTGCGAGCCCCGCTTCACCAGATTTTGCCTTGCACTGCATCCCTTGATCGCTTTGTGACACAGTAAAATTATGCTCACCCCATTTAGTATTTTTCGTGTCTTGCGCGGGCAATTGTTTTTGTCGGGTTTGATGTTACTGCAAGACTAAAGGGATCGGCACGCAACAAGTGTGCCATTTGTGTTGGTCACAAAGCAAATCACGACTCGTGCCGTTAAAGGGTTTCCCCATGCGTTTTTTGCGCGCTGATGGCGGTGAGGATGCCTTGCAGGATTGTCGTCGGCGTGGGCGGGCAGCCGCTCACCACTACATCCACCGGGACAACGTTGGCAACCTTACCGCGGGTGGCGTAGTCCCAGTCCCCGGAGCAGAAGATGCCGCCATCGCAGCCGCAATCGCCTACCGCCACGACCAGTTTGGGTTCAGGCATGGCGTCATAAGCGCGCTTGAGCGCAATTTCCATGTGGCGCGACACCGGGCCGGTGACCAGCAGCATATCCGCATGGCGCGGGCTGGCGGTGAATTTGATGCCCAATCCCTCGATGTTGTAATAGGCGTTGTTGAGCGCGCGAATCTCCAGTTCGCAGCCGTTGCACGAACCGGCGTCCACCTGGCGGATGCTCAGCGCGCCGCCGAACGCACGCAGAATTTCTTCCTGCAGCCGCTGCGGTTCGGCGCGCATTGCCTCGTCCGGCAGCGGCGGTGCTTCGGTCTTGATGCCGGTTTTGACGATCTGCCTGATGATTTGGAAGATGGGCATGGTTACAAGTCCTGGCCTGAATAGCTGAGATTGAACGATTTGTTGATGAGCGGAAAATCCGGCACGATGTTGCCCATGATGGCGTGCTCCAGCGCCGGCCAATTCTGCCAGGACGGGTCATGCGGATGGACGCGCGCGAGGTTGCCTTGCGCGTCGGTGTGGATCGCCACCAGCACTTCACCGCGCCAGCCTTCCACCATGCCTACGCCGAAGCCGTTGCCGGGCAGTTTTTCCAGCGGCGTTGCCAGCTTGCCGCTATGCGCGAGATGATCCAGTATCTCGCGCTGCAGGCGCAACGATTCGAACAGCTCATCGAAACGCACGATGACGCGTGCCGCAACATCGCCGTTGCGGTAGGTTTCCATTTGCACGTCCAGTTTGTCATAAGGCGCGCACGCAAACTGCACGCGCGCATCCCAGGCCTGCGCGCTGGCGCGCCCGGCCAAGCCGCATAAGCCGAGTTGCGCGGCCAGTTTCGGCTCGACGCGCCCGGCGGCGATGAAACGATCCTGCATCCCGGCGTGCTCCTCGTAGATACCGCGCAGCAGGCGCACTTCGCGTTCCAGCAGGGTGCATTCGTCGCGTAGCGTTGACTTGTCCGGCTCCACCAGGTCGGCGGTCACGCCGCCCGGAATGATTTTATCCATCAAATAGCGATGCCCGAACAGCGCGGCATTGTTGCGCAGTACCTGCTCCTTCAATATCCAGAACTGCGCGAAGCCGAACGACAGCGCGACATCGTTGCCGAGATCGCCCAGGTCACCCAGATGATTGGCGATGCGTTCGCGTTCCAGGAACAGCGCGCGCAGCCACAACGCATGATCCGGAGGTGCCACGGCGGCGATGCTTTCGGCGGCCATCGCATAGGCCCAGGCATAGGCGACGGTGCTGTCGCCGCTTACGCGCCCGGCCAGTTTCGCGCCCTGTTGCAGCGTCATGCTCTCGAAGCGCTTCTCGATGCCCTTGTGCGTGTAGCCGAAGCGTTCTTCGAGGCGCAGCACTTTTTCGCCGACCACGGAAAAACGGAAATGCCCCGGCTCGATAATGCCGGCATGGATCGGCCCCACCGGGATTTCATGCACCCCCTGCCCTTCGACCTGAACGAACGGGTAGTCATCCGGCTCGCCGTGCTGTCCAGGAGAATCACTCCCTCCCCCTTGCAGGGGAAGGGTTGGGGAGGGGGTAGAGTATTTCTCACTCAACGACCCTACCCCCACATCACGCGACACGTTACTGGCGAAGCCAGCCGCTTGCGGGAGCGGGTGTGAGGAGGCCATTCCCGCCCCGGATGCTCCGCAACGCCGTGTCATGGCCACCATCCTATCCTTCCCCCTGCAAGTGGGAAGGGAATGGCCGGTTTCACCACAAGCTGCCTGCTCATAATCCTTGCGTAGCGGAAAGCCGTGCCACTCGCCGTGGCGCACCCATTTGCGGTGGTCGCGGCCTTCGTGCGCGTAAATGCCGAGCAGGTCATACGTCGCGCGCTGCATCCGTGCGGCCGCCGGGAAAATCCGGCTGATGTCCGGGTAGACGGGTTGTTCGGCATCCAGCGCCATGCTCAAGCAGATCAGGCCCGCCTCGGTGACCAGTGCGACATGCAATGCGAAGCCCTCGCTCTCTCCGCGTTTGTCGCTGCCCCACAATGCGACCAGCCGTCCGCCGCCGTCCGCCACGTTCTGGCAAATGGGCGGCAAGTTGCCTGGCCTGATCTCGCCCAGCCAGGCGGGGATCGCGCCATTCAGCCGGGTCAGATGCAGATCGGGATGGGTGATGGGCATGGTTTTTACCCCAGCAAAGCCGCCGCTTGGCGGTACCAGTTGGCCAGATAGGGCGGCATATACAGCCCGAGAATCAGTACCAGCAGCAAGTGCGCAAACACCGGCAGCAGGGCGGGTTGGTGCGGCAGACGGCGCGCATTGGTTTCGCCGAACACGATCGGCTGTATCTTGCCGAAAATGGAGGCGAATGCAACGCCTAGTGCGACCAGCAATATCGGCGTCGTCCAAGGGTAGTCATGCATCGCCGTGGTGATGATTAGGAATTCGCTGGCGAACACGCCGAACGGCGGCATGCCGAGGATGGCGAAGGTGCCGAGCATCAGCCCCCAGCCGACCGTGGGGCTGATTTGCATCATGCCGCGGATGTTTTCCATCTGCTGGGTGCCCGCCTTTTGCACCGCATGTCCGACCGCGAAGAAAATTGCCGACTTGGTCAGCGAGTGCATGGTCATATGCAGCAGCGCCGCGAAGGTTGCTACCTTACCGCCCATGCCGAACGCAAAGGTGATCAGTCCCATATGCTCGATCGACGAATAGGCGAACATGCGCTTGATGTCCTTCTGCCGAGACAGGAATAACGCGGCGACCACCACCGACAGCAGGCCGAAGCCCATCATCAAGTTGCCCGCGAAATGCGTGCTACCCGTGAAATCGGCGCCCACCGGGAAGCCGGTGCCCCCAGTGAAATCCGTACCCAAGGATCCGTCCACCAGCACCTTGCAGCGCATCACCGCACATAGCGCGACATTCAGCAGCAGGCCGGAAAGCACCGCGGAAACCGGCGTGGGGCCTTCCGCATGCGCATCCGGTAGCCAGCTGTGCAACGGCACCAGCCCGATCTTCGTGCCGTAGCCGACCAGCAGGAAGATGAACGCCAGCTTGAGCACGGTGGGCTCCAGCTCGCCCTTGACTTGGTTCAGATGCGTCCACAGCAGCGCGGTGCCGCCCTGGCCGAGCACGCGTTCGGCGGCAAAATACAGCAGGATGGTGCCGAACAGTGCGAGCGCGATGCCCACGCCGCAGAGGATGAAATATTTCCACGCCGCCTCGAGGCTGGCGGGGGTGCGGTACAGGCTGACCAGCAGCACCGTGGTCAGCGTGGCCGCCTCCATCGCCACCCAGATGATGCCCATGTTGTTGGTGGTCAGCGCCACCAGCATCGCGAGGGTGAAGAACTGGTACATGCTGTAATACAGGTGCAGCATCGGCGTGCTGAGCTTGCCGTGAT
This sequence comes from Gallionella sp., assembly GCA_049294375.1. Lineage (GTDB taxonomy): Bacteria > Pseudomonadota > Gammaproteobacteria > Burkholderiales > Gallionellaceae > Gallionella. The sequence continues at coordinate 31,544 of JBAQCT010000004.1, forward strand.
CCTGCTCGATGCGCATGTAGGGGCGAGAGAACAGCGATGTGGTGAACGCGATGAAGGCGGTCAGCGCCACCAGGAACACGTTGAACTGATCGATGAAAAACTGCTCCCGGAACGCGACCTGCGGCCCGGCCTCGACCACGCGCACGGTCAGCGCCACCGATGCTGCGAAGGTAAGAAAGCTCATCAGCGAATTCAGCTCCGCCGCCCAGCGGCGCGAGCCGAAGGCGGCTAGCAGAAGGCCGCCCAGCAGCGGGGAAAGCAGCAATGCCGTGAGTTGCAGGTCAATCATCTTTTAGCTTCTCCATGTGTGTGATGTCGAGGCTGTCGAAGGTCTCGCGTATCTGGAAGAAGAAGATGCCGAAGATGAAGGTGGCCACCAGCACGTCGAGTGCGATGCCCAGTTCCACCACCAGCGGCATACCGTGTGTGGCGCTGGTCGCGGCGAAGAACAGGCCGTTTTCCATTGCGAGGAAGCCGACCACCTGCGAGATCGCCTTGCGCCTCGTGAGCATCATCAGCAGCGACAGCAGCACGCTAGCGAGCGCGATGCCGATCAGGCCGCGGGTGATGCCTTCGGCCAGTTGCGAGATCGGCGCGGCCAGGTTGAAGGCGAAAATCACCAGCGCGATGCCGACCAACATGGTGGTCGGGATGTTGATCAGCGTTTCCACGTCCCATCTCACGTTCAGTTTGCGGATCAGGCGATGCAGCAGCCAGGGCAGCACCAGCACTTTCAGCAGCAGCGTCAGTGCGGCGGAGTAATACAGGTGATGTTGCGCCGTCGAGTACGCCACCACGAAGGTACTGATCGTGAGCACCAGCCCCTGCCAGGCGAACAGGTTGATCAGCGACAGGATGCGCCGCTGCGACAGCATCGCAAAGACGATCAGCAGCAGGATCGCCGCGAGCAGATTGATGAACTGGACGGTGTAAGTCATCGGCCTTATGCACCCAATAAAAAGTGGATCAACAGCCCCAATACCGCCAGCAGGAACGCAGTGCCGAGAAATTCCGGTGCGCGGAAGATGCGCATCTTGGCGAGCAGCGTTTCCAGCAATGCCAACCCTGCACCGGCCAGGGTCAGCTTCACCAGCAGCACGGCGATGGCCAGCGGCAGCGCCCCCCAATTGCCCACTTCGGCGATGCCATGCGGAAAAAACAGCGCAATGCCGAGCGAAATGTAGGCCAGCAGTTTCAGGCTGCTCGCCCACTCGATCAGCGCGAGATGGCGCGCCGAATACTCCAGGATCATCGCCTCGTGGATCATGGTCAGCTCGAGGTGCGTGCCGGGATTGT
>JBAQCT010000005.1:0-7899 GCA_049294375.1 Gallionella sp.
ACCGCCGCCTCGAACGCGACCATCACGCCCTTGTCCTGCGCCGCCTTGAAAATCTCGTTGCCGTGCGTCGCGAGCAGCGCCTTGTTCGCGGTGACCACATGCTTGCCGTTCGCAATCGCTTTGAGCACCAGCTCTTTCGCCACGCCATAGCCGCCGATCAATTCGATGACGATGTCCACTTCCGGGTCGGCCACCACCGAGAACGCATCGTCGGTCAAACGGCAAGCTCCGCCGGTGACCTGCTTGGCCAGCTCCAGATTTTTGTCCGCCACCACGGTGATACGGATCGGACGCCCGGCGCGGCGCGCGATCTCCTCCGCGTTGCGCCGCAACACGGTGAAAGTCCCGCCGCCGACCGTACCGATGCCGAGGAGTCCTACGTTGATGGGTTTAATGCTCATAATTTATTGTCCGCTATGCTCAATTTTCATTGTAGGAGCGCAACTCGTTGCGCGATTGAATCGCCCGGTAAATCGGGCTCCTACGGTGTTGTTAATTCGTACCGTGTTTCTTGCGGTAACCTTCCAAAAACCTCGCAATGCGCCCGATCGCTTCGACCAGATCATCCACATTGGGCAGGAACACCACGCGGATGTGGTCGGGGTGTATCCAGTTGAAGCCGGTGCCTTGCACCACCAGCACCTTCTCGGTTTCCAGCAGTTCGAGGATGAATTTCTGATCGTCCGCAATCGGATAAATTTTCGGGTCGAAGCGCGGAAACAGATACAGCGCAGCCTTGGGCTTGACACAGGTCACGCCGGGAATCGCGGTGAGCAGCTTGTAAGCCAGATCGCGCTGTTTGCACAAACGCCCGTTTGGCGCGACCAAGTCATTGATGCTCTGATAACCGCCCAGCGCGGTCTGGATCGCGAACTGGCCGGGCACGTTGGAGCACAAGCGCATCGAAGCCAGTATCGTCAGACCGTTGATGTAATCCTGCGCGTGTTTCTTCTCGCCAGACACCACCATCCAGCCAGCGCGGTAGCCGCAGGCGCGATAATTTTTCGACAGGCCGTTCAGCGTCAGAAACAGCACATCGTCGGCCATCGAGGCAATCGAGGTATGCGTCGCACCGTCGTACAACATCTTGTCGTATATCTCATCGGCGAAAATAATCAGCTCATGTTCGCGCGCGATCTGCACCACCTCGCGCAACAGCTCATCGGAATACAACGCGCCGGTCGGATTGTTCGGGTTGATGATAACGATGGCGCGCGTGTTCGGCGTGATCTTGCTGCGCATGTCGGCCAAGTCCGGCATCCACCCGTTCTGTTCGTCGCACAGATAATGGCGCGGCGTACCGCCCGCCAGCGTGACCGCCGCCGTCCACAGCGGGTAATCCGGTGCGGGTACCAGCACCTCGTCGCCGGTGTTGAGCAAGCCCTGCATCGCCATCACGATCAGTTCCGACGCGCCGTTGCCGATGTAAATATCCTCTAGCCCGACACCGGCAATCTTCTTGGCCTGGCAGTAGTGCATGATGGCCTTGCGCGCCGCGAACATGCCTTTGGAATCCGAATAACCGGACGAGTTTGGCATGTTGAGAATCACGTCCCGCTGGATTTCTTCCGGCGCTTCAAAACCAAACGGCGCGAGGTTGCCGATGTTCAGCTTGATAATGCGCTGCCCCTCTTCTTCCATCTGCTTGGCGCGTTCCATCACCGGCCCGCGGATGTCGTAGCACACGTTGGAAAGCTTGGTCGATTTCAATATCGGTTTCACGGTTCACCTGTAAGATCGTGACGGATTATCCGGATGGGGGTGGGTTTCGCGCCCCTGCATGATAAAATTCGGCACAAAGCTGCAAAGGCCGCGATTTTACCCGCGCCGCCCCCGCACAGCAAATGCATTACGATAATTGGAGCACTGTTTTTTGAAACTGCACTTGGCCAATCTCGGCGATACCAAACTGTTCACTGCCTATGACACCGATCACGTCATGGTCAACGGCGAACGCCATGACCACAGCGTCGTGGTGCAGGCGGAAGAGGTGCGCGACGATTGGGATGCCACCGGTTTCGATGCGCTGGACGAAACTCATTTCGCCTATTTTCTCGCATTGAAACCGGACGTGTTGCTGCTCGGCACCGGCGCACGGCAATGCTTTCCGCATCCGCGCCTGTATCGCGCATTGACCGATGCCGGGATCGGTGTGGAGTGCATGAACACCCCGGCAGCGTGCCGCACCTACAATATACTGGTAGCGGAGAATCGCAGGGTGGTTGCGGCGATTTTGATTTGACAAACCGGGAAGTGGGGAGTGGTGAGTGGATAGTGGGAAAATCTGCACTTCCTACGTCCCACTTCCTACTTTCCACTCACCAGTAAAGAAACCATGAGCCAATCACTGAACAACGTCATCAAGCAAGCCGAACAAATCATCCTCGGCAAGCCGCAGCAGATCCGCCTCGCGCTGACCTGCCTGCTGGCGCGCGGCCATTTGCTGATCGAAGATTTACCGGGGGTCGGCAAGACCACGCTGGCGCATGTCCTGGCCTGTACGCTGGGTTTGCAGTTCCAGCGTATCCAGTTCACCAGCGACCTGTTGCCCGCCGACATTCTCGGTGTCTCGGTATATCAGCGCCCCGGCATTGATCCGGCAAGCGGCAATTCGACCGGCGGCGAATTCAAATTTCACCCCGGCCCGATATTCGCGCAAATGATTCTGGCCGACGAGGTCAACCGCGCCACACCCAAAGCACAAAGCGCGTTGCTGGAAGCGATGGAAGAACAGCAGGTGACCATCGAAGGCACGACCCGCCCCCTGCCCGCGCCGTTCTTTGTCATCGCCACGCAGAATCCATCCTATCAAGTCGGCACCTTCCCGCTGCCTGAATCGCAGCTGGATCGTTTCCTGATGCGCATCCAGATGGGCTACCCGGATGCGCAGGCGGAGCGCGGCTTGCTATCCGGCGTGGATCGGCGCGAGATCATCGCCCACCTCAGCCCGCAAATGGAAAGCTCGGAGCTGCTGGCGCTGCAACAGCGCGTCAAGGCAGTGTTCGTCTCACCCGCACTGCTCGACTACGTTCAAGCCGTCCTGCGCCATACGCGCGAATCGGCACGCTACCTGCACGGCCTGTCGCCGCGCGCCGGGCTCGCCCTGCTCTCTACGGCGCGGGCATGGGCATTGCTCGATGAGCGCGATGCGGTGATCCCGGAAGACGTTCAGGCGATATTGCCCGGTGTGGTCAACCACCGCTTGCAGGCGGTCGGCGAACACTCAAAACAAAACAACGGCACGCTGGCGCGCGAACTGATCGAGGCAGTGGCGATTCCATGACACTCTACACACGCTCTCCTCCAATAAATGGGATGGTGTTGAGAAAGTGGCAATCATCAACATGCTTGATAAACTGAAAAATTACTTCCGCACTTGGCTGTTCCGCCGGAAAATAGAAAGCGGGACTATCGTCCTCAACCAGCGCCGCATCTTTATCCTGCCCACCCGGCAAGGTTTTGCGCTGGCTTTCGTGCTGGTGTTGATGCTGGTCGGCGACATCAACTACAGCCTGAGCCTTGGTTATGCGCTGACCTTTCTGCTGGCGATGATGGCGGTGATGACGATGGTATATGCCTTCCGCAATCTGGCGCATCTGGAGATCCGTGCAGGCCGCGCGGATGCCGTATTCAACGGCGATACCGCGCAATTTTTGCTGCACTTTCACAACCGTAGCGCGTTGGCGCGCTACCAGCTTTGCCTGACGGCAACAAAGGCCGGTCAGGCGCCGCTATGCTTCGACGCACCCGCCCGGCAAGACAGCGAAATTGCATTTCCTCTGCCCGCCACACGGCGCGGCTGGCTGGCGCTGGGTGAGTTGAAGCTGCACACCGAATTCCCGCTCGGGTTGTTTCACGCGTGGTCCTATTTGCATTTCGATACACGCTGCCTGGTTTACCCCAAGCCGTTGCCCAGCGCGCCGCTGCCATCCGGCGACAGCCCGGACGGCGCAGGCAAGCGCCCCATTGCCGGGGACGACGATTTTGCCGGATTGCGCAACTATGTCGCGGGCGATGCCTTGCCGCGCATCGCCTGGAAGGCGTTTGCGCGCGGTCAGGGTTTGCAGGTAAAGCAGTTCTTCACGCAAGCCGGCGAAGAATTGTGGCTGGATATTTCAGACGCACCCGATCGCACAGAAGAAGAAAAACTCGCGCGCATGGCGCGTTGGGTGCTGGATGCGGAAGCTCAGGGCGCGCGCTATGGGCTGCGCCTGCCAGACGGCGAGTTGCCCACAAACAACGGCACCGCGCACCGCAGCGAGTGTTTGCGCCGACTTGCATTGTTTGGGTTGCCAAAATGACCCCAGAAAAAAACATTGTCCACGAAAGACACGAAAAAACACGAACATATCCAAATGCTTTCTGTTTCGTGCCTTTCGTGTTTTTCGTGGACCAATCAAGGTTTTCTGAATGAGCAAACCCCTCATCTACGGCCTGCTGCTATCCGTCCTGATGGTCATCGCGCCGCACGCCAACCATCTGCCGATTTGGGTCAGCTCGCTGTGCGTCACCATGCTGCTGTGGCGTGCCTACCTCACTTACAGCGGTAATCCGCTACCCAAACGCTGGCTGCTGACGCTGATCACCCTCGCCGGCATAAGCGGCGTCGCCATCAATTTCATTACGCTGTTCGGGCGCGAGGCCGCCATTACATTGTTGATGCTGATGGCTACGCTCAAGTTTCTGGAGCTGCGCGCGGCGCGCGATGCAATGGTGCTGATTTACCTGTCCTGCTTCATCGTCATCACCAATTTTTTCTATTCGCAAAGCATTCCCACCGCCCTGCACATGCTCGCCACGCTGATCGTCGTCGTGACCACATGGATACATTTGCATGCGGAAAATATCGCATTCAAGCCACGCCTGCGCATCGCCGCCATCTTGCTGCTGCAAGCCCTTCCGTTGACGCTGATCCTGTTTGTCCTGTTCCCGCGCATACAGGGCCCGCTGTGGGGATTGCCGCAGGATGCTTTCGCCAGCAGCGGGCTGGACGACAAGATGTCGCCGGGCAGCTTGAGCCGCCTTGGTTTGTCGGATGCGGTGGCGTTCCGCGTCAATTATGCGGGCAAGCCTCCAGCTCGCGAACAGATGTACTGGCGCGGGCCGGTGCTGTGGCATTTCGACGGGCGCACCTGGACGCCGGGCAAAACAGCCTACAGTGTCGCCCCGCAATTTACCGAACTCGATCAGCCGATTGATTACAGCGTCACGCTGGAGCCGCACAACAAGACCTGGCTGTTCATGCTCGACATGCCGGATAAAATCTCCGTACCCGCGAGCCTTACCCACGATTTCCAGGTGTTGGGCAAGACGCCGGTCAATTCGCGGCTGCACTATGAAGCACGCTCCCATCTCGGTTTTCACGCCAACTTGCGCGAAGCAAACCTGCAAATCCAGCGCGCCTTGCAATTGCCGCCATCGCTTAACCCGCAAGCCGTTCAGCTTGCCGGAACATTGCGGGCCGAAGCGGAAAATGATGCCGCCGTGGTTCGCAACACCCTATCCTATTTCAACAAACAGGGCTTCCAATACACGCTGGAGCCGCCGCTGCTCGGCGTTAACGGCATCGACGATTTCCTGTTCACCACCAAAAAGGGATTCTGCGAACACTACGCCTCGGCATTCGTATTTTTGATGCGCGCCGCGCATATTCCGGCGCGCGTCGTGACCGGTTATCAGGGCGGTGAATTCAACTACCTCGGCAACTACTACATCGTGCGCCAATCCGACGCCCACGCATGGGCGGAAGTGTGGTTGAGCGGGCAAGGCTGGGTGCGCATCGACCCCACTGCGGTCATCGCGCCCGCGCGCGTGCAAACCAACGCGGCAGCATCCGTTTCTGCCAGCGAGGCCGCCGCATTGCCCTTCATGGCGCGTATGGTGAGCAACCCTCCGGCGTGGCTGAGCAATCTGCGCCTGAACTGGGACATGCTCGCTTTCCGGTGGAACCAATGGGTGATCGGCTATAACACCGAACGCCAATTCGCATTCCTGACCAGCCTCGGTATGAAAACCATCACCTGGCAAAACATGGCGATTATCATGACCACCGGCGTCTGGCTGGTGATCGGGATATTTGCCCTGTTCATACTGCGCCACCTGTTTGTGCGCCAGCCGGACAAGGTGCAAGCAGCATGGCTCAAACTGTGCCGCAAACTAGCCAAGGCCGGACTGCCGCGCGCCGCATACGAAGGCGCGCAGGACTACGCCACGCGCGTCGCCGCCGCCCGCCCAGAACTCGCCAACCCCATCCACGATCTTGCCATTCGCTACAGCGCATTACGCTATGAAAATGTTCAGGACGAGCGGGAGCAGCGTGAATTTTTGCAACGCGCTGCCGCCCTGAAAATCTGACAGGTATAATTCAGTTAGTGAAACCCTCGGCTATGACGGGGGTAATTTAATCCGCGCCACATTAACCCATCAAAATAATATGTTTATCACCCGCCGCCTGGAATTCGATGCCGGACATCGCATCCCCACCCACAACAGCCAATGCAAGCATCTGCACGGCCATCGCTACGCCATCGAAATCACCCTGTCCGGCGATATCATCACCAGCGAAGGGCGCTCCGAACAGGGTATGGTGATGGACTTCTCCGACGTCAAGCGCATCGCAAAGGAAAAGCTCGTGGACGCATGGGATCACGCCTTTCTGGCATATCGCGGCGACAAGGCAGTATGCGATTTTCTCGCAACATTGCCGGATCACAAAACCGTCATTCTCGATGTGATGCCCACTGCGGAAAACCTCGCGCAAACCGCCTTCGATATTCTCGCTCCCGCTTACCGGGACACCTACGGAAATCATCTACGCCTCGAACAAGTACGCATTTACGAAACGCCGAACAACTGGGCGGACTGCGTACGCGGTTAGTATTTCCCGGCGTTTTGCGGGCATTTTTCTGGACACACCGCGCGCCTTGGTTCAAAATGCGCGGCCTCGGAGGGCTGGCAGAGCGGTTGAATGCACCAGTCTTGAAAACTGGCAAGGGTTTGCGCCCTTCGTGAGTTCGAATCTCACGCCCTCCGCCAAGACCCTGTTTTAACCAGCCTCAAATATCCTCACAAACCCGCGTGGCGTAATATTTTGGCTAAACTTTAACGCCCAAGTGAGCTTTAACTATATTTGGGGGGACCTTGGACAATCGGTCACGAGTGACTGCTTCTTTGAATATCAAGCGGCAGTTCATCGACACGAAGCAGAAGTTCAGGCTGGGCACCACGTCAGTCTCATCCTCGGCCATTACAGGCCTTGGCGATTTTTTGAAAAAGCTGTCTGCGCGGCCTGCCTGAATGTCCGGTTCTAAGTTTTTCGAACAATCACTTTTAACCCAGCACAGGCAGTCGGTTTTGCAAACTCATTGCCCGGAATGAGTTATACGCAAAATTCGTAAAGCTTGGGGTATCACCAGCTATATATATTCCAGCGCTACGCTGGCTGTGCGTGTAGCTTGATACCTAGCGCTGTGGTGACTTTGAGAATAGTTGCAAAACTTGGATTACCTTCGCCGGATAAAGCCTTGTATAAACTTTCGCGACCCAAGCCGGTCTCCTTGGCTAGTTGCGTCATGCCCTTGGCGCGAGCAATGGTGCCGAGTGCTTTAGCAATAAAGGCAGCATCATCTCCAGCTTCTTCGAGACATGCTTCCAGATAGAGCACCATATCCTCATCGGTTTTGAGGTGCTCGGCACTATCCCATTTGCGTAGTTTTATCTTTCCCATTTCAACCTCCTAAATTTTTCGCGCTAGTTCAAGCGCCGTTTTAATATCCTTTGACTGAGTAGATTTGTTGCCTCCAGCCAGCAATATCACTATCTCAATTCCACGCTGCACAAAATACACGCGATAGCCCGGCCCGTAATGAATTCGCATTTCCGAAACGCCTTCGCCAACTG
>JBAQCT010000006.1:0-4082 GCA_049294375.1 Gallionella sp.
ATGCAGAGCGGCTGTTGCAGGCGATGCGCGCACATCCGCTGGGATGTGATGCCGCAATAGTGGGCGAAGTGATCGAAGACCCGCACCATTTCGTGCAAATGGAAACCGCGTTCGGCGGGAAGCGCGTCGTCGATTGGCTGACGGGTGAGCAGCTTCCCAGAATCTGTTGAGCAAATGACACTGTGAAAATCCTGTTCCTCACCCACAACTTCAACAGCCTCGCGCAGCGTCTGTACATCGAGCTGACGCGGCGCGGGCATGAGGTATCCATCGAGTTCGATATCAACGATGCGGTCACGGTGCAGGCGGTCGAGCTGTATCGTCCCGATCTCATCGTCGCGCCGTTTCTCAAGCGCGCCATTCCCGAGGCGCTCTGGCGCAACCACACCTGCCTAGTAGTGCACCCCGGCATCGTCGGCGACCGCGGGCCGTCGGCGCTGGACTGGGCGATCATGCGCGATTGCGCGGAGTGGGGCGTCACGGTGTTGCAGGCCAGCGGCGAAATGGATGCGGGCGACATCTGGGCGGCGGAAATCTTTCCGATGCGGCTGGCCAAGAAGAGCAGCCTGTACCGCAACGAGGTGGTCGAGGCGGCAGTGCGCGCAGTGCTGGTGGCAGTAGAGCGGTTCCCCCTCCCCAACCCTCCCCCGGTGGGAGAGGGAGCAAACGAATCGCTGTGCGAGCTTCACGTTAACGATTTCAAGCCGATGCCGCTGGATTATTCGCGACCCGAGGTGCTGGGCCGCTTGCATGCGCCGATCAAACAGGCCGACCGCGCCATCGACTGGCAGCACGATGACACACGTACGGTACTGAGAAAAATCCATGCCGCCGATGGATTCCCGGGTGTGCTCGACACGTTGTGCGGGGGTGAGTATTACCTGTTCGATGCCTGCGCCGAGAGCACGCTGCGCGGCGGCAAGCCGGGCGAAATCATCGCCCAGCGCAATGGTGCGATCTGTCGTGCAACATCGGACGGCGCAGTGTGGATCGGGCATTTGAAGCGCAAGAGCGAAGGAGAAAAACTGCCCGTTCGTCCTGATCTTTCGACAAGCTCAAGACAAGGCATATCCGTTCGTGGTGAGGTATCGAACCATGAAACGGGTATGTCGAAGGAGAATGGGCAACATGGTTCGATACCTCACCACGAACGGGCTAATGAACAATTTGGTTTGAAACTGCCCGCCACGCTGGCGCTGGAAAGACATCTTGCCGACGTGCCGGAAGCACCGCTCGATCCGTTTGCACCATGCACAGGCGAGACTTACCGCGACATCTGGCTCGAGCAGAAGAACAACGTCGGTTACCTGCATTTCAATTTTTACAACGGCGCGATGAGCAGCGAGCAGTGCGCACGGTTGCGCGAAGCTTACCTTTCCGCCACGCAGCGCGACGTGCGCGTGGTCGTGTTGATGGGCGGCGCGGACTTCTGGTCGAACGGCATCCACCTCAACTGTATCGAAGCTGCCGCCAGCCCGGCGGATGAATCCTGGCGCAACATCAACGCGATGAATGACCTGACGCGCGCCATCGCCACCACCGGCAGCCAGCTCACCATCGCCGCGTTGCAGGGCAATGCCGGGGCGGGCGGCGTGTTCCTGTCGCTGGCGGCGGATCGCGTCTATGCGCGCGAGAGCGTGGTGTTCAACCCGCATTACAAGGGCATGGGCAACCTGTACGGCTCGGAATACTGGACTTACCTGTTGCCGAGGCGCGTGGGCGAAGCGAAGGCGGCGGCGCTGACGCAGAACCGCCTGCCGGTGGGGGCTGCGGAAGCGCAAGAGATGGGGCTGATCGATGGCTGCTTTGGAACTGATCGGGAAGATTTTCTGGCAAAGATCAAACAGATCGCCGAGGGATTGGCTACCAGCCCGGATTATTTCGCGCTATTGCGTGAGAAGAATGCCCGGCGCGAACGCGATGAGCGGGAAAAACCGCTGGATGCCTACCGCGTCAAAGAACTGCAACACATGAAACTCAATTTCTACGGCTTCGATCCCAGCTACCACGTGGCGCGCTACAACTTCGTCCACAAGATTCCCCACGCTTGGACACCACTGTATCTGGCGCGGCATCGGCGTATTGCTTCTCCCTCGGTGTAATTCGCAAAAACAATTCGGCTCTGGCGCATTGTGACTTTGCAGGGTGTATGAGCCGCAGACTTTATTCGCCTGATGAGATTCACATGCGGCGCAATGCCCTTCGGTTATTGCGCCCTACGTGAGCTGAATTACTACAATTCAAGTTGGGCACATGGCAGCTACTGCAATGTGCCGTTCAAGCAATACCATCGCCTGTTCGAGGTTATCGGCAGCCTGCATGCTGAGCGCGTCTCCCAGCTCGAAGCTGTAGCCGCGGATGGCGAGCATATAGATATTGGGCGGCAGGTGGCCGTTGATTTTCAAGCCTGTTGCCAGTAGCGCAGACGGTGAAACGGCGTGGGTGGTGACGCTGTGATCGGCCTGTGCGGCGAGCAGCCCGAAGGTGTACGGCTCCGCTCCGCTGGCGGCGGCATCGACGAAGATTACTTCATCGCGGTCGAGCAGATCCAGCACGTATTCGATCTGTAACTGGAAGTCGGTCAGTAGTTCCGTGTCCGGCAGTTGCAGTGCTTGCAGGCGTTCGATGCACAGCGAGCCGAGCGCGTCGTCCCCCCGGCTGGGGTTGCCGATGCCGATGATGAGCCTCGGCGCGACGGCCTCAGCCATCACGCGTGAGCGTGTCGATCTGCTTGCCTTCGGCGTCGATGAGTTCGACTTCCAGCGGCATCTTGCCCAGCGCGTGGGTGGCGCAGGACAGGCAGGGATCGAACGCGCGGATCGCGACTTCGATGTGGTTGAGCAGGCCTTCAGTGAGCTTGCGCCCGTCGATAAATTGGCGCGCCACCTGGCGGACTGCTTCGTTCATCGCCTGATTGTTGTGCGTGGTGGAGACGATCAGGTTGCAGCGGATGATCTGGTCGTTGTCGTCCACCTTGTAATGGTGGATCAGCGTGCCGCGCGGTGCTTCGATCACGCCGACACCGCGCGCCTGGCGCTTGCCGGTGCTGACCAGATCGTTGCCTTGCAGGTCGGGATCGTGCAGCAGCTCCTGTATCAGTTCGGCGGCATGCAGCATCTCAATCATGCGCGCCCAGTGAAAGCCCAGCGTCGCGACCGTCGCCGAGCCGCCGTTGAACGCCATGAACGCCTTGCGCTGCTCTTCCGCCAAGGGTGTAGGGATGAAGTCGCATTGCGTCACGCGGCTCAATGGCCCGACGCGATACCAGCCGGTTTCCGGTCCGAGGCTGCGCAGGAACGGGAATTTCATGTACGACCACGGCTTCACGTCCTCGAAAATTACGTCCCAGTAGTGCGAATAGTCGTAGTGGTCAAACAGCGTGTTGCCGTCCATGTCGCGCGCGCGCAGCCCGCCGTGATACAAGTCCAGCGCGCCATCGGCGCGCACCAGGTTGAGGGTGTGCGTCTTGAAGGTTCCGAAGTTGTTGTAAAGGTCGAGGTTCTGCTCGAACAGCTTGCGCGCAATGTCGACCGCATCGCGGCTCCACGCGAGGGTGCGCTCGATGTCCAGCAGCAGGTAATTGCGCTCCTCGACGCTGACGTTTTTGTTCACGCCGCCGGGTATCGAGCCGGTGCCGTGCACGCGCTTGCCCGCCGTGACGCGGATCACTTCCTGCCCGTATTTGCGCAGCAGCACGCCCTGTTTGGCGATCTCGGGATAAGCGGCGGCGATGCCGACGATGTTGCGTTTGGCGACATCAGAATCGAAGCCGAACAATAAATCCGGCGAACACAGATGGAAGAAATGCAGCGCGTGCGATTGCAGTATCTGCCCGTAGTGCATCAACCGCCGCACCTTCTCCGCCGTCGGCGTGAGCGTCGCGCCGACGATCATATCCATCGCCTTGGAAGCGGCGATATGGTGGCTCACCGGGCAGATGCCGCACAGCCGCTGTACCATCACCGGCGCTTCCCAGTAGGGGCGCCCCTGGATGAATTTTTCGAAGCCGCGAAACTCGACGATGTGCAGCCGCACCTGATGCACATGATCGTTCTCGTCCAGCAACAATGTGACCTTGCCGT
>JBAQCT010000007.1:0-9670 GCA_049294375.1 Gallionella sp.
CAGCCGCTGCTCAACGTCGATCAGAAGCGCATCGGCTCGATGTTCGTGATCGAAGACATCAGCAGCGAGAAACGCATCAAGTCTACCATGTCGCGTTACATGGACCCCGGCATCGCAGACCGGCTGGTGGCTTCCGGCGCGGAATTGCTGGGCGGGCAGAACGTGGAAGCCACCGTATTGTTCTCCGACATTCGCGGATTTACCACTTTGACCGAGCAGCTCGGCGCACAGGGTACGGTGGCGCTGCTCAACGAATATTTCACGCTGATGGTGGATTGCATCCAGCGCGAGGAAGGCATGCTGGACAAGTTCATCGGCGATGCCATCATGGCGGCGTTCGGCATTCCCGTTCTGCACAATGACGATGCCGACCGGGCAGTGCGCGCATCTATCGCGATGATGGAAACGCTGAACAAATGGAACCAGCAGCGCGCTTCCGAGGGCAAGCTGCCGGTCAATATCGGCATCGGCCTGAATACCGACAATGTGGTTTCCGGCAATATCGGTTCGAACAAACGTATGGATTTCACCATCATCGGCGACGGCGTCAACCTGGCCGCGCGGCTGGAGTCAGCCTGCAAGCAATACGGCGCAAAAATCCTGATAAGCGAATTCACCATGAGCAAGCTGCAAGACACCTATCGGCACCGGGAAATCGACCTGGTCGTGGTCAAGGGCAAGACACAGCCGGTGGCGATCTATGAAATTCTTGCTTTCCATACCAGGGAGAGTTTCCCGGGAATGGGCGAGGTGCTGGGGCTGTTCAAGGACGGCCTGGGCGCCTATCGCGCCCGCAAGTGGGATGCCGCGATCAGAGTGTTCGGCGAGTGTCTGGCCATCAACCCCAACGACAAACCCAGCCAGCTCTACATCGAGCGCGCCGAACATCTCAAGGCCAATCCGCCGCCGGACGATTGGGCGGGAGTGTGGGTAATGGAATCGAAGTAAGAGCCTGCGCAGCAGTTGGAATGTTGAGTCTTACTGAGTCACAAAACGCTGAAGGGCGCATTGCGGCGCTAAAAATCGGACTCAAATTCACCCGGCTTTCCGGTACAACGAGGCGTAATACAGTACGGGGATGACCACCAGCGTCAGCAAGGTGGATACGAGAATGCCGAAAATCAGGGAGATCGCGAGCCCGTTAAAGATCGGGTCATCCAGGATGAACAGCGCGCCGAGCATGGCCGCTAGTCCGGTCAGGATGATGGGCTTCGCGCGCGCGCTGGCTGCGGTGATCACCGCCTCTTGCAGCGCCGCCTTCGACACGTTACTGGCGTAGCCAGCCGTTTGCGGGAGAAGGCGGCCGGACGGCGCTCCCGCCCCGGATGCTTCGCAACGCCGTGTCGCGCCGTCCACCCCTTCGCGCAATTGCAGATTGACGAAATCCACCAGCAGGATGGAATTGCGCACGATGATCCCGGCCAGCGCGATCATGCCGATCATCGAGGTCGCGGTAAACTGGCTACCCAGCAACGCGTGTCCCGGCATCACGCCGATGATGGTGAGGGGGATCGGCGCCATGATGACTAGCGGCACGAGATATGACTTGAACTGCGCCACCACCAGCAGGTAAATCAGCAGCAAACCGACGCCGTAGGCGATGCCCATGTCGCGAAAAGTCTCGAAGGTCACCTGCCATTCGCCGTCCCACTTCAGCGCGTATCCGGCATACGGGTCGCTCGGCTGTTTGAAGAAATAGCTTTCCAGCGTGCCGCCTTGTTCCAATGTCATGCCGCCGGTTTTGCTGTTGATGTCGAACATGCCATATAGCGGGCTATCCAGCTTGCCTGCCATATCGCCGAACACATACACCACGGGGAGTAAATCCTTGTGATAAATCGGGTAGTCGCGCGATTCCTGGGTCACCTGCACCACTTCCGAGAGCGGGACTAGTACACCTTCTCGGGCGACTCCGTCGCGTGCGCGCACCTTGAGCTTGAGCACCTCGTCGATACGGCTGCGATGCTCCGGGGGTAAACCGATACGAAGCGGCGGCGCGTATTTTGCATTGGCATCGTGTAGCGAGGCGACATCCTGTCCCGTCAGCGCAACGCCGATCACGTCCACAATGTCGCGCGGCGCAACCCCGAGCAGCGCAGCCTTGCTTTGCAATACATGCAACAGCAGCTTGGGCGCGGGTTCCGTGACGGTATCGTCGATGCCGACGATGCCTTCTGCCTTGCCGAACTGTTCGCGCACCTTGCTGGCCACCCTGCGCATACCCTCGTAATCCGGCCCATAGATTTCTGCGACGATCGGCGACATTACCGGCGGGCCAGGTGGCACCTCGACAATCTTGACCTTTGCGCCCCACACCCGTGCAATTTTTTGTACCGGCTCCAGTACGGCGGTGGCGATCTCGTGGCTGCTCCGGCTACGCTGGTGTTTGCCGCGCAAATTGACCTGGATATCGCCCTGCGCTGCCGCACTGCGTAAATAATATTGCCGCACCAGCCCGTTGAAATTAATCGGCGATGCCGTACCCGCATAAACCTCGTAATCGGTCACTTCCGGCACGGTCGCGAGGTAGCCGCCGATCTCGTGCAGCACGGCACTGGTCTGTTCCAGTGCCGTGCCGCTCGGCATATCCACCACGATCTGGAATTCAGACTTGTTGTCGAACGGCAGCATTTTCAGGATCACCAGTTTCACGGCGCCCAGCGATACCGCCAGCAGCAGACCACCAAGGATCGCCAGCCATAGCTTGCGGCGCGCCGGCTTGCCATGCACGCCGTTCAGGAACGGGCTCAAGCGCTTATGAAAAAAGCGGCTGACGGCAGCATCGCGTTTGTTTTCATGCGCTGCATGAGGTAGCGCCTCGTGGGTCGCCCCGGAAAAACGCCATACCAGCCATGGAGTGACGACGAACGCAACCGCCAGCGAAATCAGCATGCCCATGCTGGCGTTGATCGGGATCGGGCTCATGTACGGCCCCATCAGGCCGCTGACGAACGCCATCGGCAGCAATGCGGCGATCACCGTGAAGGTCGCCAGAATTGTCGGGCTGCCCACTTCGTCCACCGCTTCCGGGATGATTTCCGCCAAGGGCCGATGTGGCGCCAAGGCGCGCCGCCTGTGGATATTTTCGACGACAACGATCGCGTCGTCGACCAGGATACCGATGGAGAAAATCAGTGCGAACAGCGATACGCGGTTCAGCGTGAAGCCCCATGTCCATGAGGCGAACAAGGTCGCGGCCAGCGTCAACAATACTGCGATGCCGACCACCAACGCCTCGCGCCGCCCCATCGCGAACCATACGAGCGAGACCACGGCGAGGGTGGCGAACAGCAACTTCTGAATCAGCTTCATCGCCTTGTCGTTGGCGGTTTCGCCATAGTTGCGCGTGATGCTGACGTTCACATCGGCGGGAATTACGCTGCCCTTGAGTTCATTCACTCGCGCCAGCAATTTATCTGCAATCTCCACCGCATTTGCGCCGGGTTTTTTTGTGATGGTTAGCGTAACGGCGGGAAATTCACCCCTGGCATCAATCTGCTTGTCCGCAGCGGCCATCCCTGTTCCCAGCCACACATAGGCATCCGGCTGATCCGCGCCATCCCGCACTTCGGAGACATCGCGCAGAAATACCGGTTTGCCGTCGGATACGCCGACTACCAGTTGCCTTACTTCGTCGGCGTCGCTCAGGAAACTGCCGGTCTGAACCAGCACTTCACGGTTGTCCCGCACAAGGTTGCCGGAGTTCTGCGATACGTTGGCGGACTGCAATGCCGCACGGATATCCTGCATGGTGAGCCGATAGGCGTTCAGGCTTTCAGGGTTGAGCAATACCCGCACCATCCGTTGCGTCGCGCCCAGCGTGCTCACTTCGCGTGTGCCCGGCACCCGCTTCAGGTCGGCTTCGATGGCATGCGCCACATGCGTCAATTCGACATCGCCTCCCAGCGCCTGTTCGCGCCACAGGGTCAGCGCAACAACCGGCACGTCGTCGATGCCCTTGGCCTTGATGATTGGCCTCCCAACGCCTAAGGTAGGCGGCAGCCAATCCACATTGGAATTGACGACATCGTAAAGCTTTACCAGCGAGGCGATATGTTCCTCGCCGACCTTGAATTGCACGGTGATGACTGCCATGCCCGGTTGCGCCACCGAATAAACATGATCCACACCGGTAATCTGTGACAGCACCTGCTCGGCGGGAGATGCCACGGTCTGCGCGACATCCCTGGCCGATGCACCGGGATAAGGGATCAACACGTTTGCCATGGTCACATTGATCTGAGGCTCTTCCTCGCGCGGCGTCACCAGCACGGCGAACGACCCCAGAAGCATGGCGACCAGCGCCAGCAGAGGGGTCATTTGCGAGTGCAGAAAATATTTGGCGATACGCCCTGAAATCCCCATGCGTTTTTTCCGAGTATGGTAGGGTGCGTTTTACGCACCATGGTGCGTAAAACGCACCCTACGGTATGGCCTACTTCAACTTCTCCACGCCCATCGCTTTCAGTACGATCTTTTCGTAGATAGGCTCACAGGTGCCCTTTTTCATTTTGCGTATGAAATATTTTTCAAACGCGACCTTGGCCATATGCACCCATTTTCCCTCAGCAAACCAGTTCACGTTACGCGGCGGAATCTGCGGTATCGCGACGAACGCGATGCCGCCGTCGCCGAAATCCGCGAGGCAGACCGCATTCCAGGTCGCCTTGCTGGTCGGCGGATTGCCGGTCAGTTCGGAATGGATGTTGTGTACTGTCGCGGTCGCCATCGATTCGATCATGTAGCCGGTCTTCGGGGTGCCGCATGGAACCGGCGTCGCTTCTACCGGCGGAATGGCCACGCACACGCCGACCGAATAGATGTTCTTGTATTTCGGGTTGCGCTGATGCTCGTCCACGATAATGAAACCGCGCGGATTGGTCAGCCCTTCGATGCCGAACACCGCATCCACCCCCTTGAAGGCGGGAAGCATCATGCTGTAGGCAAACGGCAGCTCATGCTTCTTCTTCTCGTTGCCCGCTTCGTCTACTTCCGTGACATACATCTTGCCTGCCTCGACCTTGGTGACCTTGGCGTTGCATATCCATTTGATGTGCCGGTCGCGCATCGCCGATTCGAGCATGCCCTTGGAGTCGCCCACCCCGCCCAAGCCCAGATGCCCGATATAGGGCTCCGAAGTTACGAAAGTCATCGGCACCTTGTCGCGGATCTTGCGGCGGCGCAGATCGGTTTCCATGATGAACGCATATTCATATGCCGGGCCGAAGCAGGATGCACCTTGCACCGCGCCGACGACAATCGGCCCGGGGTTCTGTGCGAAATTTTCCCATTCGCTGTTTGATTTCATGGCGTGATCGACGTGGCAAACAGAGTGGGTATACCCGCCGTGCGGGCCCAGCCCCTCGATTTCATCGAAGGCCAGCTTGGGACCGGTGGCGATCACCAGGAAATCGTAATCCACCGATTGGCCGTCATTCAGTTCGAGGCGGTTCTGTTCGGGATGTACCCGTTTTACACCACAGGAAATGAAGCCGATACCTTTGCGCTCCAGATAGGGGCGAATCGGGAATTCGATGTCTTCGCGGCTCCGCCATTTCACGCCCACCCAAGGGTTGGATGGCACGAAATGAAAATTTTCGCTGTTCGAGATCACGGTCACCTTGTCCGCCTTGCGAATTTTTTCCTGCATTTCATAGGCGAGCGGCATTCCGCCGATACCCGCTCCCATGATTACGATATGCGCCATGATTTATCCTTTGTTAAGTTGATAAACTGCTATTTTTGCTTCTTGCCCAGCATGCCTGCCTTGGCAGGTTCCAGCGCCACTTTCTCGCCCGGATTCAATCCGGCCAGAACCTCGATTTCGCCTTCACCGGCGGCCTTGCCCAAACGGACTTGGCGCAGCTTCACCATACCCTTGTCGTCCACCACATACACTGCCACTACCTCGCTGCGGCGCACCACGGCGCTGGACGGGATCAGGAGTTTGTTCGCTTTCTTGCCCACTGTGAAATGGACATGCACGAACATGCCGGGATAGACGCCTGCCTCACGGGCGGGCAGATAGACGCGCACCTGGGTGCTATGCGTGCGTGTGTCGGCTGCGGGTTGAACCGTGACTGAAGCGGCCTGAACCCGGCGGTTGAGGGAGGGTAATTCCACTGTGGCTTGTGGGCGCGCGCCAATTTCGGACAGCTTGTATTGCGGAATATCAACGATGACACGTAACTGTACTGGGTCAAAACCGGTCATCAACGGCTTGCCGACAGTGACCATTTCACCCAATTCCACCAGTCGGGCAGACACCACGCCTCCATACGGTGCGGTCACAGTAGCGTAACCGCGCGCAAGAGCCGATTGCCCGGCGCCCGCCTCGCTCGCCGCCGCCTGTGCGGCGGCCATCTTGTAATCGGCTTGAGCCTTGTCCAGTGCAGACTGGCTGATGAATTTCTGCGCAAACAATTGGCGCGCGCGTTCATAATTGGCTTTGGCATTCTGCATGGCAGCTTGCGCCTGTAGCACCTGTGCCTGACTGCCCGCCAGTGTCTGTGAGGTTTCCCTTTCGTCAATCCGCAGGATGACTTGCCCCTTCTTTACCGTATCGCCGACATCGAACAAGATTTCTTTTACACGCCCGGATATCTGTGCCGACACGGTAGATTGTTGCGTTGCCTCAACGATGCCCTCGACACTATAAATTTCTGCCACCTCGCGGTACTGAACCGGAGCGGCGGCAAGCTGCTCCGCCGCCTGCGAGGTGGAGGAGACGATAACGAAAGCCAGTAGGAATAGTACGCGACGCCCCATGCGAATCACCACCTTGCCCGGGATACTAAATATAAGCATATTCTAATTTACCATTAATCCATGGTTAATACAAATTCAAGCATCCGGGCAAAGCCTGCGCTTCTGCAGGCATCGCGTCAAGAGTCAGCAGTAACGCCGCCTAGAGCGGCTTGCGCACACTGATGGCTCCTCGGATCTGGCCCACGGAGTAACCGGTAGCGCGATCATTGGGATAGTGCTGGCCGAGGACGGACTTGACGGCGGGGCTGAGCTGATCTGCCGGGCCGTGGCAATTCAGGCAGAGTTGCTGCACCGGCAGCGCTTTCACGTAGCGATATTCATTGCCGACCCTCTCGCCTTTTTCCAGTTGCGCGGGCGATTCACCGGCAGCGGCGCGCTTGTCGAAGTCTTCGAGAGCCGCTTTTTCCCATTCATCCGGAATCGCGCGGGCATCGTTGCGCGCCTTGAGGCTGACACGCTTTATTTTCCAGCCTGTCTGTTTGAATATCTCGCCAGCCATCTTCGGCGCCATATCCTTGCAGACGGGGATCGCGCCTTCCGGGCCTGATTTTTTGATTTCCTCCTGCAAGGAGGCAAGCAGTTTGGGTGGCAGCGACGTTGCCACATTGCGCGCTTCGCCCAGCGTGGTGTCATCGCCGGCATTGGCCAGCGTGGTAACGAACGGGGTGATGATGGCGGCTGCAGCTATCAATAGTGTCTTCACGAAATACTCCTTAGTAATGAGGGTTGATGGAACGATTCCAGGAATGCCAATATCTCGTTAAGCCCGGCAGGGTGGATATTGCAGTGTGTAATGTAGGAATAATTCACAATGGGGTCTGTGATAAAAGTTACATAGCCTTTTGATTTCGAGCGGCAGATTTGTGCGATCGCTCAATGGAGTTGTTATTGATCCGGCACAAATAATATTTCCATTTCCGTTCGGGCTGATGCTTCGGCTTTGCTCAGCACGGGGTACATCCGTTCGTGGTGAGGTATCGAACCACAACGGATGTATCGAAGCCCCTATTTTGCAATGTTCACCCTTCGATACCTCTCAAGAAACAGCTTTTTATATTTATCAAATAGTTACAAAGCATAAAAATGGCCAAACAGCAACCATCAAGAGTAAACCCCTCCCGGCCTCCCCTTGTCAGGGGAGGAGCTGCACTGGCTCTCCCCCTGACAAGGGGGAGTTGGAGGGGGTTTAGCCTTGGAATGCATACGGTTTCCTGCACACGCCTTGCCTAGCGAAAGCGATACTTTATTCGTGCCAGATCAATAATTCAGTGAGGTGAACCGCAGCCAGTAACCCGCCTGCCATCACATCGCTCTTGACACTCGCCCCGCGACTCAAATAGAGTTCGCACCACTTGCACATCCGCCGCAACGCACACCGCGCCGCACGCACGGCACGGGGCCACCGGCGGATTCCCCAGAACAGGAGCTGGCGCAAGCCCATCCCGAACGGGATGGGGCGAGGCGCGACAATGATCGCCAGCAGCACACTTGTTCAGAGGGGATTCACTATGACGTCAAATCCTTTTCCCGTTTTTTCGCGCCAACCCATAAGCCTGCGCCTGAGTTATTGTTGTGCGTGCTAAGCAACTGAATCATGGCGGGTGTAAGAAATTTAGGCCGTACTAAAATTGACTAACCGACTGGAATCGTTGCGATTATGAAGTTTTGCAAACAAATAGGCCTGTGTTCGATGCAATGTTTTGCGTCGAATAGGATGGCTACTTCACGTTGGGCATTACAGCACCACCCCACGGACATCAGGAAGTAATCCAATGGCGTTTGATCTGTCGCGATTCATCGATGCTCAGCAGGATGTTTACGCCAGCGCGCTCTCTGAACTTCGAGCTGGCTGCAAGCGAGGGCACTGGATGTGGTTCGTTTTTCCTCAACTACGCGGTCTTGGGCATAGCGAAATGTCGAGGTTCTATGGCCTAGCAAATATTGCCGAGGCAACAGCCTACCTTCAACACCCCATTCTGGGTAATCGTCTGATTGAATGCACGAACGCAGTATTGCGGTTAGGAAATATTTCTCTTCACCACATCTTCGGTTCCCCAGACAATATGAAGTTCATATCATCCATGACGCTCTTCAGCTTGATCGACGTTACGCCTGATGTGTTCGGCAAAGCACTCGCAAAATTCAACGATGGAAATCCAGACCCAGTTACCATACGGCTTTCTAAGGAACCAAGCCCATGACCGAATATGAAAAACTGACCCTTGCACTCCAAGCAGTCGTCGCAATCATTGCTTTCGCTTCCTTGGCCTTCTTGTATCGCCAAGTACGAGTAATGGTCGACCAAATCATCGCCACTCAAGAAGCATCACGTGCGCAAAGTGCAATGGCAATAGTAAACTTCCTACAGACCCCTGAAGTGAGAGAAGCGCGTCACTGTGTTCGATCGGAACTTTCCAAGAAACATCACTCGAATTGGAGTGACGATGAAAGGAGCCAAGCCTCAATCGTATGCGCCAACTATGATGTAGTAGCTGGCCTACTTCGGGCCAAGTTGGCACCAGTTGAACTCATCGCCACGAACTGGGGGCCAAGTATCTCTCATTGCCATGAAGTCTTGTCTCCGTTCATGTCGGATATTCGCTCTAAACCAGGTGGACACCCGGAGTACTGGAAAAACTTTGATTGGCTTCGATCTCAAGTCGGAGCTGTTAAACAGTGATGCCCAACCCGACATTCAACCCGGACGGTAACCTTCCCCCAAAATAGTTGACACCTCCCCCTAACGGAACGGAGGTGTTTCATGGGCAAATCAAAACCGCCAAAAGTGCATCGTTACAGCATGCACTTCAAGGCAACCGCAGTACGGCTAAGCGAGCTTCCCGATGTCCTGATCCAGGATGTCGCCGATGCTCTGGACATTCACCCCTTCATGCTGTCACGA
>JBAQCT010000008.1:0-11847 GCA_049294375.1 Gallionella sp.
ACAGTTTCCGCCAGCATCGCTGGCGATAAAACAGAAACGCCTTGGATTGTTTTCCCGTAGAGCTGGCCGAAATGAGTGCGGTCGCCGGTGACCAGTATGTCGCAGTGGTGGTGGATGGCGGCAACAAGTACCGGCCTGTCCTTCTCTGGCAGATTCACCGTATCCGGTAGCAGCGAATTGCCAGCACTCATGCCGCCGATTTTGATCCGGCCAGCCATCGCATTGAGTATGGGAAGGCCGCTCGGTGTTTTTGCGGCCAGATTACGCCGCGCCTCCTCGAACACATAAGCATCCGCCCATAGCTCATGTCCAGCAGCCTCGGTGAGCGCGAGCAGTTGTCTTACCGCGCCATCGGCCTGTGCTGCCGAAAAAAGGATGTTTGCGTCCAGGAAAATACGCACTGCGTTAGCGCGACTTGTTTTTTTTGTTCAGCACGGTGGCCAGCTCGGCCTCGGCCTCTTCAAATTCACGCAAGCGCTCCGCGCTGTAGAGCTCGATGGGCAGGGTAACGGCAGGTCGCAACAAGATGCCATCGGGTGTCGTTTCAGCGATCAGTTGATCTGCCGCAGAAATGCCGAGTGCTTTGCGGAATTGGGTGGGGAGTGTGATGACGCCACGCTCGGTGATTGTCAAAGTAGTTTTCATATTTTGCAGTATTGCAGAAAAGCAGTAAAACTGCAATTGCTTTCGGGCGGTATGTTTACAGGGTTGTCTGGAGTGATGAGGGGCGAAGGCGCGTTGCGTTTGCGCTATGGGCTAAACATGATTTGCAGTGTCGCCAATGCTTCTTCAACTTCGACTTCGGCGATGCGCTTCATCAATCTGGATTTGTCTACGGTGCGAATCTGATCCAGCATGATTTGGCCTGCCTTGCCGCTTAGCGTTATATCCGCCCGCGTAGGCCAAGGTTTTTTGCTGCTGGTAATCGGTGCCACGATCACCACCTGCAGGCTGCGGTTCATTTCATCTGGCGACAGAATAACGGCGGGGCGGCGTTTTTTTACTTCGCCGCCCACTGTGGGGTCGAGATTGACCCAATAGACTTCGCCGCGTTTCACCAGTTATCACTTTCGCCAGAAACAGGGTCGGCGGCGGAATCAGCAGCGAGGTCAGCATCCAGCCAGGCACGGTCTTCTTTGCTCAACTCGTGACCGCCTTTTGCAAAACTTGCTTCCCAGCCGCTGCGTAATTCCTTCACGGGTTTAAGGATAATGCTGTGTCCCCGTGCTTCGATCTCGATACGCTCGGTCATCCCCGTCTGCACAAGCATGGACTTGGGTAAACGTATGCCCTTGGAGTTGCCGATCCTTATCAATTTAGCTTCCATGTTATTCGCCTCTATGTAATTACGGAGTAATTATATTATAGGAGCGTGGATTGTCCAATGAATCCGGTGGCGCTAACCGCAAAAATTCCTGAAACAACCGCTTTCCTGCTAACATCGCGACCTTGAAAAATTCTGGGCTGGTTTTGGGTTGCGCGGGTTCGCGCAGGGCTCCAGAAAAAGGCGGGGAATGTGTGGCGGTAGCGCCTTTGTTTAGCCAACCTGGGGCGCGTGAATCGTGCCCCTGCTTAAATATTATGAGCAACGAAACCTTACAAGCCGTGCGCGGCATGAACGACATCCTGCCGGATGAGGCGGAGCTTTGGCTATGGTTCGAGGAGGAGGTGCGCGACTGGCTGCACAGCTATGGCTACCGCAATATCCGCATGCCGCTGATCGAGCCGACTGCGCTGTTCAATCGTGCGATCGGCGAAGTGACCGACATCGTCGAGAAGGAAATGTACAGCTTCGAGGATGCGCTGAACGGCGACCATCTGACGCTGCGCCCGGAAGGCACGGCTTCCTGCGTGCGCGCGGTGTTGCAGCACAATTTGCTGTATAACGCGCCGCAGCGCCTGTATTACAGCGGACCGATGTTTCGCCACGAGCGCCCGCAGAAGGGTCGCTACCGGCAGTTCCACCAGGTCGGCGTGGAGGCGCTGGGTTTTGCCGGGCCGGACATCGATGCCGAACAGATACTGATGTGCGCGCGGCTTTGGCATAGACTCGGACTGCGCGACGTTACGCTGCAATTGAATACGCTGGGCGATGCGGCATCGCGGCACCGGCATCGCGTCAAGCTGATCGCTTGGCTCGAACAGCACAGGGATATGCTGGATGCGGATGCGACGCGCCGTCTGTACACCAATCCGCTGCGTATCCTGGACAGCAAGAATCCGGCGATGAAAGAATTGATCGCTGCTGCACCAAGGCTGGCGGACGAACTGGATGAGGATGCGCTCGGGCATTTCGACGAGGTGCAGGCGATCTTGCGCAGCCACGAGGTGGCATTCGAAATCAACCACAACCTGGTGCGCGGGCTGGATTATTACAACCGGACGGTGTTCGAGTGGGTGACCTCGCGCCTCGGTGCGCAGGGAACCATCTGCGCCGGTGGGCGCTATGACGGGCTGGTTGGGCAAATCGGCGGCAAGCCAACGCCCGCAACCGGTTTTGCGATGGGCGTGGAGCGGCTGCTGGCGTTGATGCAGGAAGACGGAATGGCATTGCCAAAATCGGTGGTGGACGTGTATGTGGTGCATCAGGGCGAGTTGGCCAGCAGGTTGGCCAGTATAGTGGCGGAGCAGTTGCGCGACGGCGGGCGGCGCGTGTTGTTGCATTGTGGTGGCGGCAGTTTCAAGTCGCAAATGAAAAAGGCCGATGCCAGCGGCGCGACGGTGGCGGTGGTGATCGGCGACGACGAGGCGCGAGCGGACGAAGTCAGTGTGAAGCCGATGCAGGGCGGCGAACAGGTGCGGGTAAGCGTGAAGAACCTTGCCGAAACAGTTAACGGAATTATCAAGCAGGAGTAAAAAATGGCAGCATTGGACTTGCAGGAACAGGAACAGATCGACGCGCTCAAAACGTGGTGGAAAGAAAATGGCAACAGATTGCTTGGCGTATTGCTGGCCGTGACTATTGTTTTTGCCGGCTGGCGCGGCTGGCAGTATTACCAGCACCAACAATCCGGCGAGGCGGCTACCCTGTATGCGGCGTTTATCAAGCAATTGGAAAGCGGCGATGTCAAGCGCGTCAACGATGCCGCGGCAGCGGTGATGAATAATTATCCTTCTACTGCCTATGCTCCGCGCGCCGCGTTACTGGCGGCGCAAATCAATGAACATGGCATAGATATAGCGCGTGCCAAAACACAATTGCAATGGGTCATCGATCACGCGGGAGAAAGCGGCCTGAAGGAGCTGGCGCGGCTGCGTTTGGCCGCAGTGCTGTTGGACGAGAAAAATTATGAGGGCGCGCTGAAGCTGCTGGAAACCAAGCACCCGGCCTCATTCGACGGTTTGTACGCCGATTTGAAAGGCGATGCATTGAGTGCGCAGGGCAAGGCGGCTGAAGCCAAGGCTGCTTATCAACTGGCTTATGACAAGACAGACGAAAAGAGCACGTATCGCAACCTGATCCAGATGAAGATGGACGCACTCGGGGAAGTCAAATGAAGCTGGCGCATCTTTTTCGTTGGCATTGTGCGGGGAGCCTGTTTGTCTTGCTCGCGCTGGCAGGCTGTTCGACGAACAACGAAGTGGAGCCGGCCAAGCTGGTGGATTTTGGCGAGAAAGCCAGGTTTGAGGTGCGATGGGATGCGGATATCGGCGATTCCGGGCCGAATTTTCTGCAACCCGCGATTACCAAGGATGCGATCTATGGTGTCTCGGGTAATGGCATGTTGACACGCCTTGACCGCGCTACCGGCAAACGGGTGTGGCGCGTCGAAAGCGGCGTAACGGTCAGCGGCGGAGTAGGCAGCGGCGAAGGGCTGGTGCTGATCGGCAGCGACAAGGGGGATGTGCTGGCTTACGATGGTGACGGAAATTTGCGCTGGAAAAGTAAAGTGGCGAGCGAAGTGCTGAGCGCGCCGCAAGCGGCCGAGGGCGTGGTGATTGTGCGTAGCGGCGATGGGCGTATTGCCGGATTGAGTGCGGCGGACGGCAAGCGGATATGGTTGTACGAACGCAGCACACCGGCTCTGGTGGTGCGCAGCCATGCCGGGGTGACGCTGCAGCGCGATGTCGCGTTCGCAGGATTCGCCGGCGGAAAACTGGTTGCGTTGAGTATCAAGGATGGCTCCGTGTTGTGGGAGACTTCGGTGTCGCAACCGCGTGGCAATACCGAGCTTGAGCGCATCAGCGACATTACCAGCAACCCGGTGTCGGACGACGAGCAGGTTTGTGCCATCGCGTTCCAGGGGCGGGTGGCCTGTTACGATGCCGCGCGAGGAAGCCCGTTGTGGAACCGCGATATTTCGAGCGACAAGGGTATGATGCTGTTGCGCAAATATCTTTATCTCAGCGATGCGAACGGGTCGGTCATCGCGCTGGATAAATCCAGCGGCGCGACGATCTGGAAGAACGAGCAACTGTTTATGCGCGATGCCACCGCGCCCCATGCATTGGACAATTTTGTTGTGGTTGGCGATTACGAAGGCTATCTGCATGCCATGAGCCGCGAAGACGGCGGCTTTGTCGCCCGCACCAAACTGGGTGGCAATGGGATACGGGCCGCGCCGGTCGGGCTCGATAACGGTATGCTGGTACTGACCCGTGGCGGCGGGCTGTATTCGTTGTCTATACATTAAGCGGGGCTGGGGGCTAGCAGTAACCGTAGGGTGGGCTGTGCCCACCATGTCGGGCGTAGCCCGACCTACAAGATCGCTATTCGGATTCATGAGCTTAATTTGAGCTTGTCAAAAATAAGGTTTTTATTAAATGTTGCCCACACTTGTTCTTGTCGGTCGTCCGAACGTGGGTAAGTCCACCCTGTTCAACCGCCTCACGCGCAGCCGTGATGCGCTGGTTGCCGACTTGCCCGGCCTGACCCGCGATCGGCATTACGGGCGCGGCAGGGTGGGCGACCGGCCTTATCTGGTGGTGGATACTGGCGGACTGGAACCGGTCGCCAAGGATGGCATCCTGTTCGAGATGGCCAAGCAGAGCCGCCAGGCGGTGGACGAGGCCGATGTGGTCATGTTTCTGGTTGATGGCCGCGCCGGATGTACGCCGCAAGATGCCATCATCGCCGGGCAATTGCGCAAAACCGGCAAGCCGGTTCTGTTGCTGGTCAACAAGGCGGAGGGGATGCAGCGCGCCAAGGTGACCGCCGATTTTTTCGAGCTGGGCCTGGGCGAACCGTTGCCGATCTCCTCGGCGCACGGCGACAACGTGAGCGAAGTGGTCGAGCTCGCGCTGGAGAATTTTCCGCCTGCCATCAGTGAAAAATCAGCCGAGGAAGAGGAAGCTGGTCATGAGCATCCACCGAAGCTGGCGATCGTCGGACGCCCGAACGTCGGCAAGTCCACATTGGTGAACGCCATCCTCGGCGAACAGCGCGTGATCGCGTTCGACCAACCGGGCACCACGCGCGATTCCATTTACATCGACTTCGAGCGCGACGGCAAGCAATACACCATCATCGACACCGCCGGAGTACGGCGGCGCGGCAAGGTGGATGAGGCGGTGGAAAAATTCTCCGTCATCAAGACCATGCAGGCCATCGAGGATGCAAACGTGGTGGTGTTGGTGGTGGATGCGCGCGACCAGATCACCGAACAGGATGCGCATGTCGCCGATTTCGTGTTGCAGGCGGGGCGTGCTCTGGTGCTGGCGGTCAACAAGTGGGACGGGCTGGACGAGCACCAGCGCGATACGGTCAAGCGCGACATCGAGCGCAAGCTGCATTTTTTGAGCTTCGCCAAACTTCACTATATTTCCGCGCTGAATGGCAGCGGCGTGGACAAGGTGCTGAAGTCGGTGGATGAAGCCTATGCGGCGGCGATGGCGAAATTGTCGACCCCCAAACTTACGCGCCTCCTGATCGCCGCCATCGAGAAACAGCAGCCTCCGAAAGGCTCGCGTTTCCGCCCCAAGATGCGCTACGCACATCAGGGCGGCAGCAACCCGCCGCTGATCGTGATTCACGGCAGCGGCCTCGACGATGTGCCGGCCAGCTACACCCGTTACCTGGAACGCACCTTCTGCGAAGCTTTCAAACTGCAAGGCACGCCCCTCAGGATCCAGTTCAATTCCAGCAAAAATCCGTTCGAGGGCAAAAAACCCAAGCCGCTCACCGAGGCAGAGCAACGCAGGGCGCATCGCGCGCGGATACGCGGGCGCAAGCTGTATGGATAACGACAGCCTAACCACGAAGTACGCGAAGAGAACGGAAGGCCGCTTCGTGAGTTTGGCTACCTTCTCATGACTATCCGCAAGAACCTTCGTGCCCTTCGTGTTCTTCCTGGTGAAGTTTTTTACGCACAGCCATTTTAGCCATGTCACTCTCACAGTCCTACAGCGTCAAGGATGTCATTCGCTGGTATGACCAGCAGGAAATTCAGAAAGCCAAGGCTTACCTGAATTCGATCACCCATCTGGAAATTCAGCCCGACAAGATTACCGCGCAGGTTAAGGGAACGTCTCCGCGCCCTTATTTTGTGGAGATATTTTTCGATGCCGACAAGGCGGGCGATTTGCAGATCGACCCGACTTGCAGTTGCCCCGTGCGCTGGAAATGCAAGCACACTGCGGCTGTTCTGTTGTCCGCCTTGTCCTTGCCGCGCGCACCCGCTGTCAATCATGCCGTGCTGGAATGGGTCGAATCTTTTCGGCGTGCGGTAAAAACGCCACCGAAGAAAACAGCGAAGCCCGCGCCGAAACCTGAAAAATTGTGCTATGTGCTCACCAAGTCCGCTTACACGGGCAGCCATGTTTTCGGCATCTATAAAGGCAAGCTGGATGAAGAAGGGCGATTGCTGGGCAGGCTGGAGGAATGGGGTAATGTCGAACGTGCCCTTGTGCGCCCGCCGCAGTTTGTCACCGAAGAAGACCTGTCCATTCTGCGCCTGTTGTGGAAACAGCGTGACAAGCACGATTATTTTCCCGTCAGAGGCGCACAGGGCAACGAGATTTTGACGCGCCTGCTGGCGAGCGGGCGGTTGTTCTTCATGGAATCGCTTGCAGGTAGTAGCTACCTGAAAACGGAGCCGGATCGCCTGAAACAGGGCAGGGCGCGCAAGGCGCATCTGGAATGGGGTGCCGACAATGCGGGGCGGATGGTTCCCAGAGTCGTCAGCAACGCGGCAATAGAGGTGTTGCCGTTCAACGAAGCAACCTGGTATGCCGATCCCGCTACGGGAGAAATAGGTCAATTAAAAATGACCCAAACACCGGCGCAGGTCGTGCAGTTACTGAATATGCCGCCGCTTGCCGAAGTCGATATTCCGGTGGTTTCCGAGGTGCTGCGTGAAATGGTTCCGGATTTGCCGCCACCCAGCACAGAACGGTTGCGCGTCATCCCGGACACACTTGTGCCGGTGCTGTTGCTGGATACTTCAAGGCCTTCCTGGATGGGTAGCTTCCGCAACTACCGTTATGGCACGCAGAAACTGGATTTTGCACGCGCCAGGTTCCGTTATGGCGATGCGATTTTGCCCCCCGATCATCCGGGCGAGTTCGTCACGCTGCAAAGCGGAGAAACCGTGCGCGTGAAACGCGACCAGAAACAGGAGAAGCATGCCCTGAAATCGCTGGGCGAGTATGGGTTGGAAGAGTTGTCTGGTTATGTGACACCGGACAGCATTGGGGATAAGCCCATTTTTGTGCTGGAGAGCGAGAAATCCTGGCCGTTTTTCATGCAGCAAACGATTCCGCAGATGCGCGAGGCGGGGTGGGAGATCGTCATCCCGCAAGGCTTCCGCCACCATGTCCTCGAAGTAGAGGCATGGGAAGCGGAATTCGGCGAAGAGGAGGGTGGCTGGTTCAGCCTGAACATGGGCATCGTGGTCAACGGCCAGCGTTTACCGCTGGCACCCATGCTGCATGCGTTGTTCAAGGTTGACCCGCGCTGGCTGGATGCACTTCAGCTTGAAAAAATGGACGATGACGAACAGGTCGAACTGCTGCTCAGAGAAGGCGGCAGGGTGCATGTCCCCGCCGGGCGCATCAAGCCGCTGGCGCGCACTCTGATCGAATTATTCGATGGCCGGGGGGATAGCAAAATCCGCCTGTCGCGTTACGATGTGGCGCGTATAAGTGAATTGTCCGGGATGGAGCGATGGCAGTTCAAGGGTATGGATGCCGTAATGCAACTCGCCAACAAGCTCAAAAATACCGCCGGCATCAAGGCGGTGAAACCGCCCGACGGCTTTGCGCTGCAACTGCGCCCTTATCAACTCGAAGGTTTGTCCTGGCTGCAATACCTGCGTGAGCAGGGACTAGCCGGAATATTGGCCGACGATATGGGGCTGGGCAAAACCGCGCAGGCGCTCGCGCATCTGCTGCTCGAAAAACAAAGCGGGCGAATGGACAAACCGTCGCTGGTGGTATTGCCCACCTCGCTGATTTTTAACTGGAAGCGCGAGACCGAGCGATTCGCCCCGCAACTCAAGCTGCTTTCCCTGCATGGCAAGGAGCGGGCGGAACATTTCCCGACGATCCCGGAACACGATGTCGTCATTACCACCTACCCGCTGCTGTGGCGGGATGAAGACGCACTGGTGGAGCATGATTATCACCTGTTGATCCTGGATGAGGCGCAGACGGTAAAGAATGTTTCCAGCCAGGCCGCGCAAGTGGTGCGAAAACTGAACGCGCGGCATCGCCTGTGCCTCACCGGTACGCCACTGGAAAATCATTTGGGCGAGTTGTGGGCGCAGTTCGATTTCCTGCTGCCGGGATTGCTGGGAGATATAAAACAGTTCACCAAGACCTGGCGCACGCCGATTGAAAAGCAGGGCAACAAGCTGCGCCGCGACCTGTTGGCCAGGCGGGTAAAACCATTCATCCTGCGCAGGCGCAAGGAAGATGTTGCGCTGGAACTGCCGCCGAAGACATTCATCGTCCGCACCGTCGAACTGGAGGGCGGGCAGCGCGACCTTTACGAAACGGTGCGCACCGCCATGGATCAGCGCGTCCGCGAAGAAATTGCCGCCAAGGGCTTCGCGCGCAGCCACATCATTATTCTCGATGCGCTGCTCAAATTGCGCCAGGTATGTTGCGATCCGCGCCTGCTGAAGTTGACCGCCGCAAAAAAAGTGAAAGAGCGCGCCAAGCTCGACATGCTGATGGAAATGCTGCCGGAACTGGTCAGCGAGGGGCGGCGCATACTGGTGTTTTCGCAATTCACTTCCATGCTCGAATTGATCGAGAGCGATCTGGCGAACGAAAAGCTGGATTATGTGAAACTCACCGGAGACACGCAAAACCGCGAAGAAGTGGTGCGCCGTTTTCAGGATGGCGAAGTGCCGATCTTCCTTATCAGCCTCAAGGCGGGCGGAGTGGGGCTGAACCTGACCGCAGCCGATACGGTGATTCATTACGACCCGTGGTGGAATCCCGCCGTAGAGAACCAGGCCACGGATCGCGCGCACCGTCTCGGGCAGACGAAGAATGTTTTCGTTTACAAACTGGTCGTGGCGGGCAGCATCGAGGAAAAGATATTGGCGTTACAGGAGAAAAAAGCCGAGCTCGCCGCCAGCATCCTGTCCGAAGACGTCAATGGCCTGGTCAAGTTCGGCGAGGCGGATATCGCCGCGTTGCTCGCGCCGTTGCCGGACGGCACGTATTCATGAGCCACTATGGGCTGACATTGCTGTGCCCATGGCCGCTGGCCGCTATCCAGGCAGGCAGGTCGGCGGCAGGCATGGGTTTGGCGATGAAATAGCCCTGTGCGAGGCCGCACTTTGTGCGGCGCAGGAAATTCCAGTCATCGTGGTCTTCCACCCCTACGGCAACGGTTTCCATGCCCAATTGCCTTGCCATGCCCAAGCAGGCATCGTACTTCTCCTGCTCCGTCTTGCCAGCCCACGCGCCATGCACAATGCTACGGTCGATTTTAAGTTCGTCGAAAGGGGTATTGCGCAGTTGGGGCAACGAAGAATGCCCGGTGCCGAAGCCGTCGATTGATAGCCGGAAACGCTTCAGGCGCAACCGGGCCAGGGTTTCCAGCGGAGCGCGCAAGTCATTCGCCGGAATGCGGTTTTCCGCCACTTCCAGCACCACCTGTTGTGGCGGCACGCCCGCTGCGGCAGCTTGGCCGGTGGCAAAATCCGCAAAATCCAATGAGGCCAGGTTATCCATTGATATATTGACCGCCAACTGCAATACCAGCCCCATATCCTGCCATACCTTTGCCTGTGCCAGCGCGTTGACCAGCACCACCCGGCTCAGGCCATCAATCAATCCATGCGTTTCCGCCACACCGATGAACTCGCCGGGCAGCAGCATGCCGTCAAGGGGATGCTGCCAGCGCACCAATGTTTCTATACCCATCACCCGGCCGGTAGCGACGGCCACCTTTGGCTGGTAATAATTGATCAGCTCGCCATTGGCAATGGCGGCACGTACTTCATCTGCACCGTAATATTTTTTTGCCATCTGCGGTTTGCCTTGCGAAGGAGGCGACCATTTCCGGAGCAATGCCGCCAGCCCTTCCGGTGTGACGGGTTTGTGCAAGTGGCCGAGCACCGGGATGTTATGTGCTTGCACCAGCGTTACGGCGGTCAGCAGCATACGCTCGCCCTCGCCGCTGATCAGGATGATGCTGCCGCTGTAGTGCCGTTCGACCAGATAACGGACAAATTCGACGCCGTCCATTTCAGGCATATTGATATCCAGCAGGATCAGGTCAGGGTGGCCATTGTGGCTATCGATCTCCTCCAGCGCCGCATGTCCGCTGTCGCAAGCGGTGGCCGAATTGCATCCCAAATTTGCGAGCATCTGGGTAAGCAGCTTGAGTATGAACGGATCATCGTCGATTATCAGAATTTTGTTTGGCAGATTGTTCATTCTTGGTCGCCCTATTTGTAATCCATGCGGTGTGTATGCTACACGCGATATTATCTGTCCATTACAGCGAGTTGTCTTTCAATATTCATCGAGAAATCGTTCGACGCCCATTAACTCCTGCTCGAATTGGGGCAACAGCGTTGCCAGTGCTGCCGTGTCGCCGCCCTTGCCCACCTTCTCCATCTCGGCGCACAGCTCGCCCAGCGCCAAGGCGCCCACCGAACGTGCCGATGACTTGAGCTTGTGCGCCAGCGCACCGGCAGTTTCTGCTTGGTTCGCCGCGCAAGCGGCGCGCAACTCTGCTGCTATCTTGGCCGCGCTGAGGCGGAAGTCGTGCAGGAATTCGCGGATCATCGCCTCGTCGTCGCCGATCAACGCCTTGAGCACATTCACGTCGACGGGAGGGGCGGAAGATGGGGATGGCTTCTCCGTCACCAAAGGCGTATTGCCATACGCCCCTACCATTGGGACATCTGTAGGGGCGTATGGCAATACGCCCGTTGATGTGGCTTCATCCGCTATCGGGTCGGAGCTAACCGCCGGCATCCATTTCTCCAGCATCGCTTTCAGGTCGGCCAGTTGCACCGGCTTGCTCATGTAATCGTCCATGCCGGTGGCGAGGCAGCGCTCGGCTTCGCCCTTGAGCGCGTTGGCGGTGAAGGCGATGATTGGGGTGCGCGGCTTGCCGGTTTCACCGGCACCAGCTTCGGCGGCGCGGATTGCGGCGGTCAGCTCGTAGCCGTCCATCTCGGGCATGTGCAGGTCGGCGAGCAGGATCGCGTAATCGCCGCTCCGCCAGCGCTTCAACGCCTCGCGGCCATTGTTGGCGATGTCGGCGGTTCGCCCGAACAGCATGAGCTGTTGCAGGATGACTTTCTGGTTGATCTCGTTGTCTTCGGCGACCAGGATCAGGCTGCCCCTGCGGCGCGCCTCCTCGCGCGATAATCGGGGTTTTACGCTGGCGTCGCCGTGTTTTTCTTCCGGGGCGGCCTGTTTGATCCGGCCTGCAGC
>JBAQCT010000009.1:0-2442 GCA_049294375.1 Gallionella sp.
AGCGGGAAAAACAGGCGAGAAAAAACCCCGCCTCCTTTGTGGGAAGACGGGGTTTTGATTTGTACACCCTCGGTGGGCTGAGGTTTGGGATTGCCTGGTTAATCGGGCTACGTCCCCTATTATTTTCACGGTTAATTGGAGTCTGACCCCTATTGTTTTTGTTTCTCGTTTCACCAGTAGTTCCATCATTTGTTTCATCAGGGGGCTTGACCGGTGTGTGGGGTCACCTAATATTTGTGATGTCCCCTGAAGTCTTGTCAGAGAAACTGCTTAGCAAAATTAGCAATTGCTATTGCAAGAACAGCGCCTAGCATCCACTTGACAAGGCTCATATCCGCCCTTATAGGCGCCAGCTCAATTTGCAAATCCCGCTTTGTCACCAACTCAGAATCAACAATTGCATCCTGCATGGCTTCTGTCAGTGCCTCTGCCTGCTTTTCGTCGAAGCCTGACTCTTTCAGCTTGCGAACAAATTTGTGTGTATCGAAAGTAATAGTACTCATGTCCTCATCCTACCACACGCTGACTCAAAACAGAAAAGCAAAATAAAGCATGCAAGAAAAAAACCCCGCCTCCTTGTGAGATAACCAGCGACTTAGCTGCGGTCTTTTGCAGCTTAGTCGAATGGCTAGTTGTTTCATCAAGCGGGGTTTTGATTTGCTGCACCCTCGGTGGGTTGAGGGGTTTAGGGGCTTGTCCGGTTAATTGGAGTCTGACCCCTATTATTGCCACTATTATTATTGCCAGTTGTTTCATCAGGGGACTTGGCAGAAATTAACCGTGGTCTGTCCCCGGTTTCCCCGGTGTGCTGAGGGCTTAAGGGACTTGGCCGAAAATAATCGTGGTCTGTCCCCTATTTCCGCTACAAGTAAGCAGCACAGGCCGTAACATCTGGGAAAAGCCGCTGGAATTCCGGCAGCGAGTGCGGAAACGGCAGGTCGTCACGTTGATGGATGTCCATTGTCATGGGTGAAAATCATAGCATCAACCTGCGTGGGAAACAACCGGATAGGCAAGCTATTATCGATTCAGAGCGGGTGAAAAGTCAGACAAGCGTGAACGAGACATTAACAGAATCGACCATCACTTCAGGTCGCAGGGGCTTCCGTCCCTTGGGCGTTTCGCCTTCCACCAGACGCACCACGCCATATTGCTCAAGCTTTCTGAGTGTTCTGGAAAGGTTTGACGCCTTTCGTTGCGTCAGCTTTTCAAGCTCTGCAATGGATTGGGGATGCTCCTCGGCAATCACCTTCAACAGATGGCGATTTTCCTCCGAGAACACATTGGCCGCCGCCTTCAGCGACGTAAACCAGAGCTTTGGCGCATCCGACTCTGCCTTGATTTTTCCGCTTGCCACGGCCAGCGTCCAGCGCTTCATTTCCTCGTAGGGAGCAATCCCGATATTCAGCTTAGTCATCATTATTTAACTCCTTCAAAACCCGATCGACTTCCCGCCAAAAATCTGCCAGCAACATTTCTGGCGACTCGAATGCATATTGCCGACCGAGGTCGACCTGTGTGCGATGCCAGTGATCGAACGGCCCTTGTTTGCCAACCCGATGTGCATTGTCGAAACCAAGCATCCGGTACCCGCGTCGATCATGCATGGTGAGCGAGTAGTTCACTCCGTGCGGGATGGCTTCACAACTCGGCACCTCGCGGACGACGAACTTCACCCAGAAGCCAAGCCGCTCGTCGACGACCATGGTCACGCCATCGAGGCTCAGCAAATAAACCCATCCCGTTTCAGCAATCATGACATATCACCTGAGTGATAAGTATAGAGGTACTCATGCCTCCCTGGCAAGAAATATGGGTTTCATGCAAAAGTCGGCGCTGGCTGGCGAATTTCTCCGCTTCCAGACGTTTCAGCCACAGACAAAAGCCATTGCGATGCCAGTACAGCACCTTGATCTTGTTGCGCTGGCGGTTGATGAACACGTACAGCGCGCTGCCGAACGGATTCAGCTCCAGCTCCTGCTCGACCAGCACGCTCAGCCCGTTGATGGATTTGCGAAAGTCGATCGGCTCCCGGCACAAATAGACTTGTTCGATATCACAGCCCGGAGGCATTAGCGCATTCCTTGTGCTGCTTGTGCGGCGCGCACCAGTGCGACCAGCCATTCCGGCGCTGGCAGCGCCGGCATTTCCAAACGCAGGTCAGACGGCATCACCAACGTACACTGACAGGACAGCACGGCCACCTTGTCCGTTACGCGGAGTGCCACGAACTTGCTGGCGGGTGCTGATCTGGCATGCTTCGGTAATTCTGTAGAAATGTCGGTGGTCGCGGCGCGCAGCTTGCGCTGCCAATAATACAATGCCGGCACAGAGAGGCCGTGCCGCCTCGCATATTCACTGGCTGGAATCGTTTCAAGCCCGGCTGCGGCCACATGCTCCACCCAAAATTCTGTTCCCATCTTCATGCTTGCTCCCTCGCGG
>JBAQCT010000010.1:0-4294 GCA_049294375.1 Gallionella sp.
CGACAGCGCTTTATCGCGTGCAGGGCACGCTCCTACAAAACAATAACCGCAATAACCGGAGACCGCGTTTTCCAGGAATCAAATCACAAATAACAGGGGACACAAATAACAGGGGACACAAATAACAGGGGACACAAATAACAGGGGACAGACCACGGTTTCTTGCTGATATGCGTGGCTAATAAACCGTGGTCTGTCCCCGGTTTACTGGCGCACTCTAACATTCTACTAATAATTACTATTTCTTTGCCGCTATGCTGCCTGGACAGCAAACTCCATCGACAAAGGGTTCTGGATACGTTGGCTCGCGTCGAGAATTTCTAAGCCAACGACATTTCCGGCGGCATCAAAATCAACAATCACTCCCGGTTTGATCTCATCTGATTCCTCGACTTGTGTTTCGCTGAATATGACAGTCAGCACATCAACATTGCGGTCGTAGTCAGCTTTCACGGATTCCTCCAATATTTCTCAATCTTACTGGTTCGGTAAACGGTAACAACGGTTGGTGGCGACTGCTCATCCTCAACAATCAGCCTGACAAGATACGCTTTCCCTTCGGCAACGACACGGGATTGATAAACACTGCGATTACCAAACCCCGGTGTAACTTGTTCGGGTGACGCCATCACTGATTCAATCCATGCCAAAGGTATCTGACGCCGCAGCATCTCACTGCGTGCATGATCGGTCAATTGATATTCCATTCTCAAATTATGCCCGAGACCAAGTTTTGGGGCAATTTTTCATTAAGGGAGGTGGCGTATGCCAAGTGGGCATATTCTGGCGCAATACAACAGGCGAGAAAAAACCCCGCCTCCTTGTGGGAAGACGGGGTTTTGATTTGCTGCACCCTCGGTGGACCGAGGGGCTTAGGGGGCTTGGCCGGTTAATTGGGGTCTGTCCCCTAATATTTTGCCCTAATATTTTGTCCCCTAATATTTTTAATATTTTTGCTAATATTTTCACGGTTAATTGGAGTCTGACCCCTATTGTTGGTTAATGGTTAAT
This sequence comes from Gallionella sp., assembly GCA_049294375.1. Lineage (GTDB taxonomy): Bacteria > Pseudomonadota > Gammaproteobacteria > Burkholderiales > Gallionellaceae > Gallionella. Next base: position 1,012 of record JBAQCT010000010.1, read on the forward strand.
AGGAGTCTGTCCCCTATTGTCCCTCCCTATTGTCCCTTGTTCTTGTTCCTGACCCCTATTGTTCCCTGCTATTATTGCTCCGCGCTTTATATTACGCGGGGAAAAATGCCTTGAGCACCAACGCAAGGATGCCTCCAAGAACCAAGCCCACCATCCACTTCAGAACAAGTAACTCCCGCTCTAAACGGTTGATGTCCGATTTTGATGCCAACTGAGAGTCCATCGCTTCAGAAAAAGCAGACACCAAAGCCTCCGCCTCAGCTTTAGCGTGAGATTCGTTAATTCCTGCTGCTTTCAACTTTTCTACAAACTTCAATGTGTCAAACGTTATCGATGCCATAGCATACCTGCGCGCCGCGCCGAATGTAGCAATCGTGGCTTGCAAAGTCAATACAAATACAGTCACTGCAAGAAGAAAACCCCGCCTCCTTGTGGGTAAGCGGGGTTTTGATTTGCTGCACCCTCGGTAGGCTGAGGGATAGGGGGCTTGTCCGGTTAATTGGAGTCTGACCCCTATATATTGTACGGTTAATTGGAGTCTGACCCCTATATTGTTTTCTTAACCGAGTGCCATGAGAGTCTGACCCCTATTGTTTCCCTCGGTGAGCTGAGGGCTTAAGGGACTTGGCCGGTTAATTGGAGTCTGACCCCTATTATTCCTATTATTCGCGCTGTGCTGGGAGCGCGGACGTCCCCGTCCGCATGCGGGCGAGACGCCCGCGATCCAAGATCCGGCTCGTCCGGCTTCAGCCTTCGTAGGGTGGGCTCCGCCCACCATGTCGGGCAGAGCCCGTCCTACAACTTTGAGGGGAGACCTCAGATGCACACCCCTTTAATTTTACAGTAGCTTGACCAGCGCGGCGACAATACCAATGGCAACCGCGATAAGCGCTCCCAACTTGATGATAAGGCGCTGCTCCAGCATCTTCATCTCTTGCTGCAATTCGACCTTTGCGGCCAATAAATCGGCTTTGGTTGAGAGGTCTTTCAGATTGACTTCAAGCGCCTCGGCCAACACCTCCGCCTCAGCTTCAGCCTGCTTGTCGGGAACGCCTGCGGCTTTGAGCCGGTTGGCGAATTTCAGGGTATCGAAAGTAATTGCGCTCATGGCTCATGCTCCTTGCATAGTTGCTCCATTGTACACAAAAATCCGCCCGGTGGTTTTCCGAAAGATATAGAAAACCCCGCCTCCTTGTGGGAAGACGGGGTTTTGGTTTGCTGCACCCTCGGTGGAATGAAGGTCAGTGGACTTGGCCGGTTAATTGGAGTCTGTCCCCTAATTTCCTTAAGGAGGCGGGGTTTTGATTTGTACACCCTCGGTGGGCTGAGGTTTGGGATTGCTGGGTTAATCGGGCTACGGTCGCGGTAGGAATGTCGGTCGCCCGACACCCCCCGCACGGATCCCTGCGAGCGGAATTACCGCACAAGGCTCTTGCCTCGGGTCATAACGCGAATCTCGCGCTCGGGTAAGGATGCGCCCGATGCGGGTACGGCAAGTATTTCTTTGCCAGACAGCCAAACCGCGCCTGTGTCATCTTGTCTTTCTGGCTGCGTCGGCGCAACTGTTCCAGCCACGCGCGGCATACCTCGTGCCGGAAACCGGCCAACCTTCTCAGGTTGTCCGGAACGGCATGATAATTGAAGTAGCCGCGCATGACCTTTGTCAGCCATGCGCCAACCCGGCCTATCGGTTCGTGCCGCTTTCGTTTCAGCTTATCCCGGATTGCCGCAAGTGTGGCTCGCAGCCGTTTCTTGATCGTTAATCGCAGTATCTTGAAGCCCCCTTGTCGGGTCTTCGAGCAGCAGTGCGTGAAACCCAGGAAGTCGAATGTTTCCGGCCTTCCCAGTCCTTGCTCCCTGCGCCGCTGTTCCGCGTAACGTCCAAATTCTATCAGCCGCGTTTTCTGCGGATGTAGCGCCAGCCCGAATTTGGCAAAGCGTTCTCTCATTGCTTCCAGAAACCGCTTCGCTTCTTCTTCGTGCTGGAATCCGATTATGCTGTCGTCAGCATAGCGAACCATGATGACATGTCCTCTGGCGTGGTGTTCTCGCCATAACCAGCGACTTGGCGAGCGTTGTTTGCTCGCCTAGTCGAATGGCTAGTTGTTTTATCTAATGGTGCGCCCAGGTATCAAAGACGTAATGCAGGTAGATGTTGGCCAGCAGCGGGGATATGACTGCCCCTTGCGGGGTTCCCCGTTCGCTGGCTATCCGTTTGCCGTCTTCGATGATTCCGGCTTTGAGCCATTTCTTGATGAGCCGCAGGATGCGCTTGTCGGCGATACGGTGTTGCAGGAATTTGAGCATCCAGACATGGTCGATGGTGTCGAAGTACGCGCTGATGTCTGCCGGGTGCCCGGCCAAAAGCTCTTCGGAGTCCAGTATCCATCCGATCGGTTTGGTTTCAATTCCCATCCATACCGCGTCGAGTGCGTCGTGTTGCCCACGCCCTTGCCGGAATCCATACGAGAATCCGAGGAAGTCTTCCTCGTAGATCGCGTTCAGCACCTTGACTACGGCCTGTTGCACGATCTTGTCCTCCACTGCGGCTATCCCCAGCGGGCGCAGTTTGCCGTCCGTTTTGAGAATGTACGTTCGCCGCGAGGCTTGCGCACGGTATGCCCCGGTGTGTATCTCCCGGTGCAATTCGTGTACTCGCTCATAGAGGGTGTTCTCGTAGTCCCGCCACGTCACGCCGTCCACGCCCACCGCCGCCGTTTTGTTGAGGTCATAGAAACTTTCGACCAGCAGCGACGGAGTGATGTGGTGCAGCAGTGCCGTGAATTTGAGCCGCCTGTCCAACTTGGCGGTTTCGCGTACGCGTTGGAGTCCCGTCAACGCAGTTTCCCGGCTCGGTGTCCGGCCTGCGGGTGACTCCTCGGCGTTTCCCTTGGCTGCGCCCCTTCCCTCCACCACCTCCGCAGAGTCAGCCCCCTCAAAAACTTGGGCTTGCCCTTTGTTCGACGGCTTCTCAGGTACTGATGGAACTACTAGCCATTCCACTAAGCGAGCAAAAGACGCTCGCTAAGTGGCTGGTTATATAGGCACATCCGACTTCTCACCGGTGTGGGTGGCAGGGTTGCGGTTTCCCTTTCCTGCCCCGCCCGACATTGCTCCGTCGGGCACCGGTGAGACCTCCCAGCTCCTGTGCAAGTAATTTCCTGACATGCTCAGTGTCTCCGACCGCGCAGGATCACAGCAAGGCTCGCGTGTAGCGCCTTGCTGTGTGTTGCCTTCCACCAAGGGGAACGGCGTCGGCATCCCGGATTTATAAATTTCGCGG
>JBAQCT010000011.1:0-1712 GCA_049294375.1 Gallionella sp.
TGTGTTTCTGATACCTCCACATCCGCGCGCTGTGCCGCCTCGGCATAGACCGATTCGATGTCACCTTGCAGACCGTTGCCGGTCTTCTTTTTGCGGTTGGACGCCTTGAGCACGGCTGCCGTGTAATTCCATTTCAAGTTAAAGACGCCTATAATTACGATCACCTATAGTGATCGAGGTGACATATGGCAAGACTGGCGGGTGGTCATGAGTTTTTAGAAGCTGCGGCCACACAAGCTGCTAACGCGAAAACGATAAGCGAGTTGCGCATGGCGCAGGCATTACTGATGCCTTTGAAGTTTGGCCTGTCACTTGACGACACCAGCGTGGCCTTGGGTTTGTCCAAGAGCTGGACGCTCAGGTTACGTCAGCGCTTTGGCCGTATTCAGGGCGGGCGGGAGCAGCCGAAGAGCAAAAGAGGGCAGCGCAATCGGGCGCGCATGACGCTGGAAGAAGAGGCGGCATTATTGGCGCCCTACATTGAACAGGCAAGACAGGGGGGCGTGATTATTGTGCCTCCACTAAAAGCCAAGCTTGAAAAAGCCTTAGGGCGATCCATGGCGCAATCTACGGTGTATGCAATGTTGCACCGCCATGGCTGGCGCAAGTTGGCCCCCGACAAGCGGCATCCAGAATCAGACCAGGTGGCTCAGGAGGAGTGGAAAAAAAACTCCCCGAAACTATCCACCAAGCCAGCGGGCAATTCGACAGGTCGGCGCCGCTGAGGCTCATGTTTCAGGATGAGGCGCGATTTGGACGTATCTCGCAAACGCGATGCTGCTGGTGTCCAAAGCCTTTTCGTCCACTTACGCAAGCGATGGTGACGCAGGAATACACCTATGCCTATGCGGCCGTCTCACCGTTGGACGGAGTCCTCGACACGTTAATACTACCCAGCGTCAATGGTGCTTGTATGCAAATCTTTGTGGATGAAGTCGCATCTCGTCACGCAGAGGAGAATATCCTTATGGTGGTCGATGGCGCGGGCTGGCATCGCAGCCAGGATCTCAAAATGCCGAGCAATCTGCGACTACACCTATTGCCAGCCTACGCGCCGGAGCTAAACCCCGTCGAGCATCTGTGGGATGACCTACGGGAAAAGTCTTTCCACAACCGAGTCTTTGACAGCGTCGAATCGTTGGAAGCGCACCTCGAACAGGGTCTCGCCGACCTTGAAAAGTCCCACAAGCGCACACGAGGAATTACAGGATGGCCTTGGATAATTAACGCACTATCTAACTAGAAATGGAATTACGCCAACAGCCACCGCCCTGCGGAGCTGTTCGAGAAGGTCTTCTACGCGCTGTTCGATACCGTTTCCGGCAAGGCGGCTGGCAAGAAGAAGTTCAGGTTCAAAAACAAACTGGTCAGTCTCGATCCGACCGTCATCGACCTGTGCTTGTCGATGTACGACTGGGCGAGATTCCAGCGCACCAAGGGGGCGGTGAAATTGCATCTGGTGCTCGACCACGACGGTTATCTGCCGTGCTTCGGGCTGATCACCGACGGCAAGGTCGCCGATGTCAAGGCGGCATGGCAAATAGACTTTGCCACCGGCACCATCGTCGTCGACGACCGGGGCTACAACGACTACAGGCTGTTCGCGGACTGGACGGAATCCGGCGTGTATTTCGTCACCCGCATGAAAGACAACGCCCTGTTCGATGTGGTCGAAGAACGCGAGCCGCCGCAAAACCGCAACATCGTCAAGG
>JBAQCT010000012.1:0-5118 GCA_049294375.1 Gallionella sp.
GCCAGCCAAGAGTTGGTCGATCAAATCCGGCGATACTGCTTTCTTTGCTACGGTCATCTTCATTCCTCCTTGAAGTTAGGCAGTTTCCTGCCAATTGACCGTTTACACAAAATTTCTTACACCCTCAAAAAAATAAATGGAGGCCACTATTCCCCGAGCGCAGTGTTCCCTCTGATCTGTACCCGCTTTTTAATATGGACTTATCTGAGGCCAGTTCTGCTGAAGAAATATGGATGGCTGGCAACTATGAATTAGCTGTTGAATTTATTGGCCGACTAAATGATTATCGTGGCGACCATCAACTTATGGTTATTCTGGCGCTCTTGGAAAAGAACAAAGCTATAGATAAGATCAGTACCATACTGGTTTTGTCCGATACAGAGTTTCAATTCATATTGTCAGAGTTATTGAAATTCGGCCTCATAAATGAGCAGTACAAGATAACGGGTTTTGGTAAAGATATTTTAATACGTGGCGCAAAAAACACTAAAACTGGCGCTAAGTGTTACGATGTCAATTCAAACTTCTACCCAGCAACGTTTTTGGGGTTCCAGCGTGAAGTTTAGTTGTCGGTGGAAGGGCTTCGGCTTTGACATCACCGGCAGCCTCTGGGGGCGAAAGTACCTTGGGGGCTGTAGAGCGCGGATTCCGTTGCTCTCTGTAGTAGCTCCCGCTGGAGTGGCATTTATCGTGCGATTTATCGCTCGTGTTGTCCGCTCCTTCGGGCTACCACCAGCCTGTGCGCTAAATCGCACGATATATCCTCACTTGCGTGAGGTAAAGTAAATGAATCACTGGAACCCCACCCTTTTTCTAAAAGAAGGTAACAGCAAAGGCTATAACGAAGAGTATTTGGCAAGATTGGTAGCCGTAGGGCGGTCAATTCAGTCGTTCAATGTGCCAGTTATTTTTTCGCTGTCGCATTTGGCTAATTTATCAAATACGCGGTATTCCGATCTTCACGCTTTTGTTTCCCGCAACATTACGCACGCAAATTACCCCTACAAAAGTTTCCCAATCAGTAAGCGAACTGGTGGAAAACGTTGGATATCTATACCTGTGCCTCCATTAATGGCTGTTCAAAGGTGGATTGCTCAAAATATCCTTAACAATATACAGCCACACAAGGCTGCATTTGCATATGTGATAGATCGCAGAGTGAAGGATCACGCAGAAAAACATTGTGCTGCTGAATGGGTTTTGAAAGTCGATATTAAAGATTTTTTCAGTAATATTTCTGAGCGTCAGATATACGAAGTATTTCAAAAATTAGGCTACCCTAAATTATTGGCATTTGAAATGGGGCGGCTATGTACTAGGGCAACACCACGGAGAAAGGGAAGGAAGTGGAATAATCAATGGAGTGATCGCGAGATTGTTGGCTACTATTGTGGTGCCGTAGGTAGCCTTCCTCAAGGTGCTCCAACTAGTCCTGCTTTATCTAATCTTGTGTGTATTGAAATGGACAAGCAATTAGAAGCGCTTTCTATAGAGGTAGGCGCTACGTATAGCCGATATGCGGATGACCTTTGTTTTTCATTTTCAAATTCGACTAGGGTGGAGGTTTTTGAAGTAAAAAAGCGTATTTCAAAAATTCTTTGGGAGAATGGTTTCCAGGAAAACTCTAAGAAAACTAGCATCATTCCTCCGGGAGCGAGAAAAATAGTCACCGGCTTACTGGTAAATGGGGAAAGACCATCGGTGCCAAGGGAGATTAGGGATAAAATTAGAGCGCACCTCTATTACAGTAAGAAACTCGGTATTCCGAAGCACTGCATGAACAGAGGGTTTCGTTCTATTATTGGATTCCGCAACCATTTGTATGGGCTTATTGGGTATGTGCATTCAATTAATCCGCAGCAAAGTCAAAGATTCCTAGTTCAATTCTCAGAACTTCCGTGGATTAATTTTGATATTTGAAAATTGAGCTAAAGGCAACTAAACGGGTCAGCGTCACAATAGTTTTAACGGCATACCCCCTTCCCCTGCACCCCGTTTTCCCTTACCATGCAATTTGAAGTTTCAACTTTCAAATTGTAAACATGCTGAACCGATCCGCATTTTCCACCGCACTGCGTCTGGCGCAGGGTTTTCCCGTGCTGGCGATCACGGGGCCGCGCCAGTCCGGCAAGACGACGTTGGCGCGGGCGCTGTTTGCCGATAAGCCTTACGTTTCGCTGGAAGACCCGGAGGAGCGTTCGTTCGCCGACTCCGATCCGCGCGGGTTTCTGGCGCGGTTTCCACAGGGGGCGATTCTTGACGAGGTGCAGCGTTGCCCGGATTTGTTTTCTTATCTGCAAGGCGTAGTGGATAAGCGCAAACGGATGGGTGAATTCATTCTCACGGGGTCGCAGCAGTTTGGCTTGATGTCCAACATCAGCCAGTCGCTGGCGGGACGGGCGGGGTTGTTGCAGTTGCTGCCGTTTTCGTTGGCCGAGTTGAGGGAAGGCGGTTTGCTGCCCGCAACGCTGGATGAAACGCTGTTACGTGGGTGTTATCCGCCGCTGTACGACCGTCCCGTTGCGCCCGGCGACTGGTTTCCCAACTACGTGACCACTTATCTGGAAAGAGATGTACGGCAGTTGCTGGCGGTGCGCGATTTGTCTCTGTTCCAGCGTTTCCTCAAAATGTGCGCCGCGCGCTCGGGGCAGTTGCTCAATCTTTCCGCGCTGGCGGCGGATTGCGGCATCTCGCATGTGACGGCGCGGGAATGGATGACGGTGCTGGAGGCGAGTTATGTCGTTTACCTGTTGCGCCCGCATCATCGCAATTTCGGCAAGCGGCTGGTGAAGATGCCCAAGCTGTACTTTCTCGATACCGGTTTGATGGCGTATTTGTTGGGCATACGAGATGCGGATTCGCTGGCCACCCATGCTTCGCGCGGTGCGCTGTTTGAAACGCTGGTGGTGTCGGAGTGGCTCAAGCGCCAGTTCAATGCCGGGCAAGTTGCCGAGCTGTATTTCTGGCGCGACAGTGCAGGACATGAGGTTGATCTGTTGATCCCGCAGGGCAACCAGTTCATGCTCGTGGAAATAAAATCCGGCGCCACTTTCAGCGGCGACTGGACGGCAGCGCTGCGCAAGTTGTCGGCATTGTTCGGCGATGCGGCGCTGCCGCCGGGAATTGTTTATGGTGGCGATGGGCTGTATGAACGCGACGGGTGTCGCGTTGTCGGCTGGCAAGCGCTGGCGAATTATTGAGTTTTCCAAAATACATGACAACGAACAATTCATCGTAGGGCGGGCTCTGCCCGCCGCGTCGGGCGTAGCCCGACCTACAGAGCGCGGCTTCTGTCTTCAACTATGGAAACATCAATAGCTGTGCTGCAAATTTAAAGTGCAAAACTAAGCCGACCTCCGATAACCCCCTCCCATGGCCACACTGATCCCCACCCTCGGCGCTGCCCGTTTCGATGCGCGCGGCGAGTTGCGCCTGGCCGAACGGCTGAAGGATTGCCTCGAAGACAACGCCTGGGTGTGGCACAACATCCCGGTGGGGCCTTTCGGCAGACATCCTGATTTCGTGGCGTTGCATCCGCAGCAGGGCATTGTGGTGCTGGAGGTGAAGGACTGGCGGCTGGAAAAGATAGCCGATACAAACAGCAAGCAGGTCGAGCTGATCACTGATCGTGGCAATGTGTGGACTGAGAACCCTTTCGAGCAGGTGCGCAACTACATGTTCAACGTTAAAGATACGCTGAAGCGCGAACCTCTACTGATCAACCAAAGCGGAGGGTTCAAAGGTCATCCGGTATGCCCCTTCGGTTACGGTGTGGCATTTACCAACATCACGCGCAAGCAGTTTGAGCAGACCGATTTGCGGGAAGTATTCCCGCCGGAGCGCTGCATCTTCCGCGACGAGATGGCGGAGAAAGTCGATCCCGATGCGTTTCGCGAGCGGGTCTGGCGCATGGTGTCGCCACGCATTGGACCTGCGTTGTCGCTGCCGCAGATCGACCGGGTGCGCGCGCTGCTGTTCCCGGAGATTCGCGTCACGCAGATTGCGCTGCCGTTTGACGAGCCGTCCGCCAATACCTCCCCCGCCGATGACCGCATGCTGGCGGTGATGGATATGCAGCAGGAGTTGCTGGCGCGCAGCATGGGAGAAGGACACCGCATCGTGCGCGGCGTGGCGGGTTCCGGCAAGACGCTGATTTTGGCGTTCCGCGCCGAGCAGATCGCGCGCGCGGCGAGCCGCCCGGTGCTGCTGTTGAGTTACGCGAACGGCATCTCGGGTCGGCTGGAGAATGCGATGCAGGACAGAGGGGTGGAGGACAAGGTGGTCACTTCGACCTTTCATTCCTGGTGCTACAGGATGCTGCGCGAGTACGACCTGCCGCACCCAACCGAGAAGGATATACCCGACTTTTCGGAGCGGCTCGCCGCCAATGTGCAGGCCGTGCTCGATGCCGCCGAGCGCGGATTGATTCCGGGCGGGCAGTACGACGCGGTGCTGATCGACGAGGCGCACGACTTCGAGCCGCAATGGCTGGCGCTGGCGGCGAAGATGGTCAACCCGGACACGAAGGCGCTGATGATCGTTTACGACGATGCGCAGGCGATTTACAAAGGGCGGAAGCGCCCGGTGTGGAAGCAACTCGGCATCGAGGCCGCCGGGCGCACCACGGTGCTCAAGGTGAATTACCGCAACACCGCGCAGATATTGCGCTTCGCGCGCAAGTTCGCCGCCGATGTGATCGGCGCACCGGGCGTTTGCGCCGGTGACGAGAGCGCGATCCTGATGCCGGAAGACGGCGGGCGCGAGGGTGTGGAGCCCGTGGTGCGCCAGTGCGTGAGCTATGACGGCGAAGCCCATGCGATTGCGGAATGGCTGCTCGGACGCAAGGCCGCCGGTTACCAGTGGGGGCAGATGGCGGTGCTGTATCCCCGACATTTCATCGGCGAGCGATTCGAGAAAATACTGGCGAAATCCGGCATACCGATTAACGTGGCAAAAGATCATGGCAACCGCATACAAGCGGAGCGGGATGAGGTGCGCTTCCTGTCCATGCACAACGCCAAAGGTCTGGAATTCCCCTGCGTGGCAATAGGCGGGATAGGCGCGCTGGAGACGGAGAGCATAGAAGACGACGTGCGCCTGACCTACGTCGCCATCACA
>JBAQCT010000013.1:0-24015 GCA_049294375.1 Gallionella sp.
CGGGCTTTAAGGTCGCAATTTGCGACCTTAAAGATTCCCATTCTTCCTCGGTTAACTGGAACATGAAGTCTGCTGGAAATCGCTCCAGGTTACGTTTGACCTGTTCGTTGAACCGCTTGGTTGGCACGTCGTAGAGCGCCGCCAAATCTGCATCCAGCAAAACCTTTTGCTCGCGCAGCAACAGAATGCGGTGCGTAATGGTTTCCAGCGGCAATAGAGAAGATTTACTCACACGCGCTCCCTACCCCCAACCAAGCATCCGAAGTCAGCGGCCTCTTCAGCGTGGGCAGCGTCTCTTCCAGCCAAGCCAGCGCAAGCTTTTCCTTCTCGCGCCACAGCTCTTCACCCAGTCCCTTCTTCATCATCTGAATCGGGGCGCTGCCCTTGACCATGCTTTCCCAGAATTCGGTGGTGCTGCCGACGGGGAATGCTTTGGTGACGCTCCTCATGGCCTTGTTACTTGGCTGCGATGAGCCGGAAGCTCTCGCGCAAATCGTTCATCCATGAAGGCTCAATCAAGCCATCATGCTGGAGGCGTCCGACGACGATGCCGGGGTGTATGCCGATTGCAGCAGCAAATTCACAGACGGCGGCCTTTGTGCGCAATCCCGGCAATTGGGATTTGTAGCGGGGAGGAATCAAGAAGTCTCCCGCCCAGTCATTGGCCTCGCGCTCTTGAATAGAATCAGCCCCCGATTTGTTTGGATCATCCAGATAGACGGATTCTTTCTCTTTGCCATGAAGCAAGACGTGAGCCGCTTCATGAAACAGGGTGAACCAGAATTTGTCGTTGGTTTTGCCATACAGCGAGAGCTGGATGAGCGGGCGATGCGGGTTAAGCCAGCGCGCCACACCGCTGACGTGCGCCTTGGGAATTGCCGGTACCAGCACAAAGGCCACGCCTGCGGAACTGAAGGCGGTACGCAAAAGCGGTTCAAATTCCTCTGGTGGCAGCGTGGTGTAGGTGCGAATTTCATCTAATGCGGCAATAAATTTGCTGCGATTGAATTTAACGCCATCCTGCTTTTCGGCAACCTGTTCACCCATGCGTAGCCATGCCGAGATTGCACCGACATCACTTTGCTCTTCACGGCTGCGGCGAAAGGCGGCTTGCATTTGTCCATATCGCCCTTGCCACTCATCAGGTGATGCGATGCCAAAAAAACGCAGGCAAGCCTCTACCAAGCCAGGCTTGGTCTTGGCATCTATCCGGCACTTTTCAATTGCCCCGGCGCTCATCATTTCTTTGAGAGGCAAAGTGTCCAGCCAATTGATCCATCCGGCGAATTTTTCAGCAGCAGCAAGGCGGGCGCAGCGTTCGCGGTACTTTGCTTCGCGCGCCAGCCAAAAGCCAACCGTGCTGCCTACAACACGCTCTAAACGAATAGCCGCATCTTCAGTCAGCGGCACTTTGCCTTTGATAAGCTGGTTTACATGTTTTGGGGTATAGCCCAGTCGTTGGGCTAACTCATCCTGAGTCCAATCACGCTCATCTAGTATGTCGAGTAGCGTATCGCCCGGTGGCGAAACCCAGTCAGGTGTAAATGGGGCTGCCAAATCAGTCATGGTAGTCTCCAATAAATTCAATACAAACGATGGTGACTTGAGACCAGTCTATGGACTGATCGTCACGTACAGGTAGAGGGTCGTGGGCGGGGGCAAACACGAGCCGCCAACCGCCTGCCAGATCGAGAGCAAACTGGCCCAGGCGATTACCCTTAAGTGGGTGAGGATTGCCAGCCGTTAAATCAGTTACCCGGCTTGCTGCATCCAAATCATCCAGCCTCGCTCTTAACTTGCGCGCGCAAGCGGCTCCAAGTTTTTGATCTGCAACCGCACGTTTTTCGCACAACTCTCGAATCTTTTTATCCTTGAAGTTTAGTTTCAAGAAAGCCTCGGCATTCTATATATCTTTACCCAATAGGTAAAGAAGTTTAATTTGCAATCAGGAGCGGGCCACGGTTTCTTAGGCATAGGGCGCGGTGCGCCGACCGCCCCATCGTAGCGTTTCCAGAGCCTCCGAACTTGAGGTCACAGATTGTGACCTCAAGACGTTAAACTCCTGATTAGTAAGCTGAAACATAAAATCCTCCGGGAACCGCTCCAGGTTACGCTTGACCGCTTGCAGCAACACCTTGGTTTCCACGCCGTAGAGCGCTGCCAAATCTGCATCCAGCAAAACCTTTTGCTCGCGCAGCAACAAAATGCGGTGCGTAATGGTTTCCAGCGGCAATAGAGAAGATTTACTCACGCGCGCTCCCCACCCCCAACCAGGCATCCGAAGTCAGCGGCCCCTTCAGCGTAGGCAGTGTTTCTTCCAGCCAAGCCAGCGCGAGCTTTTCCTTCTCGCGCCATAGTGCTTCGCCGAAGGAATTTGAATGTGGTTCGACGGGCTCACCACGAACGGATGTTTGATCACGAACGGACATGATGGATTTCTTCATCATCTGTATCGGGGCGCTGCCCTTGACCATGAAATCCCAGAATTCGGCGGTGCTGCCAACGGGGAAGGCTTTGGTCACTTTGTGTATCTCGACGTTACGGAACCCCGCCTCTTCCATCTCTTGTTTGAAGCGTTCGGGGTTTTCCAGTGTGGCGATAGAGCGTTGCGGTTGCGGCAGGTCGGGCTTGATGGCGCGCAGTGCGCCGAACATGGTCATCATCGCGGGCGATTGGTCCACGGGCGCCCAACTGGTGATGGCGATGCTGCCGCCCGGTTTGAGGGTGCGGTGGATTTCGGCGAAGCCTTGTTGCCTGTCGGGGAAGAACATCAGGCCGAACAGCGAGAAGGCGGCATCGAAGGTGGCGTCGGCATAGGGCAGGGTCTGCGCGTCGCCGCAGTGCAGGGCGATGTTGCGGTGTCCGGCTTGTTCGATCTTGTTGCGGAACACGGCGAGCATGGCTTCGGAGAAGTCGATGCCGTGCACTTGCCCGGCATGCTGCGCGAGCCTGAGCGCCAAGGTGCCGGGGCCGCAGGCGACATCGAGCACGGTGGCATCCGGTTTGAGTTTGCTGGCGGCGATGGCTTCGTCGGCGAATTGCTCGAACACGAGCATGGTGGTTTCGGCGTAGCCGTCGGCGACGAGGTTCCAGGGTTCGCTGGCGGCGAGCGGGTTGGCGTTCTGGCTCATGTCTACCCTCTCCCTGGCTCTCTCCCTGCAAGGGAGAGGGGATAGAGACTCAATGCGCGCAGGTTGTTCGCTGGATGCGTGAGACAAGTGTTTGCCCTTCAATTCAAGTGCAGGCGGTTCGCCGTGCGGGTTCTTGTCTTGCGCCAGCTCCTGACCTGGGGAAATTTGCCGTGAGCCTCGCGCCGTGCGTGCGGTACGATGTGCGTCTGGCAGATCTGCAAGTGGGGCGAACTGTATTTTAGTTTTGCGGGTAGTGTCAATGCTGATGGAAAAGAACTTGCAGGGGTAAAAGGGGGCAGGTTCGGGATATTTTTCAGAATCACGCCACCAGTTTCAGCTCCACTTTTTTCCCCGCCCGCGTCGCCAAGGTGATCAGCATATCCAGACTGAATTTTTCGAACTTGCCGCGGATCAGGTCGGATACGCGAGATTGGGAGATGCCGAGCACTTGGGCGGCTTCGGCTTGCGTCCATCCCATGTCGCGGATTTTGATGCGCAGTTCGCCCATCAGTCGGGAGCGCATGGCGAGGATGGTGGCTTCCTCAGGCGAGAAGCCAAGGTCGATAAATACGTTACCGCATGAATCGGTGACTTTGAATTTTTCTTTTTTCATTTTGTAATCCCCTTGAGTTGCTTGTAGCGGGCACTTGCCAGCGCGATGTCTTCCTTGCGCGTCTGCTGCGTTTTCTTTTGAAAAGCATGCAGCACATAAACCGCATCGGCTTCCAGTCGGCAGGCATCAGGCCAGCCTGTACGCGGAAGAGCTGAAAACCTGCGGCTTGCTTCACTTCTCTGGGGAATGCGGCCAGATCGTCTTCGCTGGAGCCGATGAACTTGAGGGGTTTCATGCGGGCAATATATAAGTATTTATATTAAATGGCAAGAGGGGGATTTTTTGTTGTGACGCAATACCCAAGACAACCAGCCCCGCCGCCCGGCACGAAGACGGGTACGAAGAATTGCTTTCTCCACAGCGAGCCGCTAGCATCCGCAGAAGCAACGATCATGAAAAACAATTTTCCCACTGATAATCCGCCCAAGATCAGGCCGCAGGCCGCTGCAAAGCGGCCTGCGCTGCCGATCCATGCGGGTAATGGCGGATATAAAGTGGTGCTGTTGGGGCTAGACGAATGAGAAAAGCTTTCCTCCACGAAAAACACGAAAGGCACGAAATTGCTCACTATGTTTTTTTCGTGCCTTTCGTGTTTTTCGTGGATAGGGTTTGGCATTTGAAATGATTAAATTCTACCAAGTCTGCAAACGTTACCCCGGCGGCTATGAGGCGCTGAAGAATGTTTCGTTCGATATTGAAGCGGGCGAGATGGTGTTTCTCACGGGGCACTCCGGTGCGGGCAAGAGCACGCTGCTCAAGCTCATCGCCGCGATCGAGCACCCCAACTCCGGCAGCGTGCTGGTGAACAACCAGAACGTCGGCGCGCTCAAAGAGGGCGCATTGCCCTATCTGCGCCGCAACCTCGGCATCATCTTCCAGGATCACAAATTATTATTTGATCGCAATGTATTCGACAACGTGCTGCTGCCGTTGCAAATTTGCGGATTCGATCACCGGGAAAGCGGCAAGCGTGTGCGCGCCGCGCTGGACAAGGTCGGGCTGCTCAAGCGCGAAAAGTCCAACCCCATCGCGCTGTCCGGCGGCGAGCAGCAGCGCCTGTGCATCGCGCGTGCCATCGTCAACCGCCCGGCCATCCTGCTGGCCGATGAGCCGACCGGCAACCTCGATGCGGACTATGCGCGAGAAATCATCGCGATCTTCAAGTCCTTCCATCAGGTCGGCGTCACTTTGCTGATTTCCACGCACGATGAAATTGTGTTGCAGGACACCGGGATACGCGTGCTTGCGCTAAAACATGGTGAGTTGCAGGCCTCTTCTACTGCCACATCGCCAGAAGACTCGGGAGAGGTTTGATGCACGGGTTATCCCAACATCTTGCTTTACTGCGCACCGCACTGCAGCGCATATTCGCATCGAAGCTGGCAGGTTTGCTCAATATTCTGGTCATGGGCATCGCCATCAGCCTTCCCGCAGGCATGTACGCGCTGCTGCAAAATGCACAGGGACTGGTCGCACAATTGTCTGGAACGCCGCAGATCAGTTTATTCCTTGCAATGAGCGCAAAAGCGGATGATATCGATAGTTTGAACAAGCAACTCGCGCAACATCCAGCCATCGCCCGCGCCGAATTCGTCGCCCGCGCACAAGCGCTGGAACAACTCAAACAAAGCACCGGCCTCGCCGATGTCATCGGCGGCTTGAACCAGAACCCCTTGCCGGATGCCTTCATTGTTTACCCAAGACAAGGCAACGCCCAATCGCTGGACGAATTGCGCAATGAGCTAGCCAAATTGCCCTTGGTGGAACAGGCACAACTCGATTCGGCATGGGCATACAAGCTCGAGGCGTTGCTCAAATTCGGTCGCGTCGCGGTATTGATTCTTGCTTGCCTGCTTAGCCTGGCGTTGATCGCCGTCACCTTCAATACCATCCGCCTGCAAATCCTCACCCAGCGCGATGAAATCGAAGTATCCAAACTGATCGGCGCAACCAATAGTTTCATCCGTCGCCCGTTCCTGTATTTCGGCGCGATTCAGGGTCTGCTCGGCGGCATCTCAGCCTGGCTCATCGTCACCGCGAGCCTGCTGTTGCTCAACAATCAACTCGGCGCGCTAACGCAGCTCTACGCCAGCCAGTTCGTGCTCCACCCGCTGTCCGCCGGAGATAGCCTATCGCTGTTGCTGTTCTCGGTATATCTCGGCTGGCTGGGAGCCTGGCTATCCGTCGCGCGGCATTTGTCGCAAATCGAGCCACGCTGATGGCCGCAATCCGAGGAGAATTTGCCCTGCCGTTGAAGTTTTAATGAACTGAAACCTGCCAGACGCAGGCATTTGTAAATGGCAGGAGTATGCCGCAACCGGCCACTCGAAAAAATTTATATACTTTTTCATCATAATTTGATAGAGTTTTATCAATAAGGTTGTAAAGGGCAAACCCGACCGAAAGGCGGGAGACGCAAAACCACCGGTCTAACTGGCTATGCCACATGACAGCGGGGTCGCCAAACCGATGAAGTTCCCTTCTTTGCGTTTAGCCGCTTCTCCTCCCTCACCTGCCACAGCAACCTTCTCAAAACCCGATTAACCCGGCATTCCTGCGCACAGCTTTTTTCCGTGCCGGAGCCACACAATGAGAGGAGCTGCACCATGTTACAGTCCAATGCACTGGTCGTTGACACTTCGACATTCATGCGGAGTTACATCCGAAAAATCCTCCACAATGAATTGGGGTTCAATAAAATTCACGAAGCCGAAGATGCGGATGACGCATTTCAGGTACTGAAATCCGAACGTACCATCAACTGGATTTTCAGCTCGCTGGAGATGCCCGGCCTGTTATCCCCCCTCGATCTCATGGGAATTGCCCGCAACAGCCAGAATGGCACGCCACCCCGCTTCATTCTGATGTCCTCTAATGATGAGCTTGCCACGCGGAGAATCGCCATCCGGGAGGGCGTCGCCGATTATCTTTGCAAGCCCTTTGACCCCAACCAGTTGATTAGCACAGTGCACCGGCTCGCCGGCCTGACGCAACGGCGTTGCGCCGAGAGATTCAAGAGTCTCCGGCCTTGCGAAATCGACATCGGTTTCGATTCGTTCCATCACTATGGCGCGGAATTGGCGGATATCTCGATGGCTGGCTGCCGAATGAAAATGTCGCAAGTCAAACCTGACAGCGGGCATGCCGGTGACTATGCCACCGTTACCCTGCCGCTTAAAAATGAACTTCCATTGCATATTCAGGCAAAAATAAAGCGGATGGAATTCGACAAATCCTGCCCCGACCCATTGCGCAATACAGAGGTGGCGATTGAGTTCGTTAACGTCACCCCGCCACTCAAGGGGAAACTCGAATCGTTTATCGATTCATACAAGGGAAAATCTGCCACCCAATAGCGAAAGTGGCCAACGCATTAGCGCCACCAAGCGGCCACTGAAAACTTTCCCGCCTCATTCAGCGCCCTGCTCCTTGCAGGGCGTTATTATTTGTTGTAGCTACAATCGAAGACCTGAGCGATCCCCCCTTGCAGCACAACTTATTTACCCGGACTAACGCAATGTCAGCAGGAATACATTTTCCCGCAACTGGCTCAAGCCGCGCTCCTGAAAGCGCGAGTTTTGCGCCAGGACGTCCAGTTGTGCAAGCTGGCATATCTCGGCGTGAGGCCGGTAGAGCGCTTCCACTTCGTCTGTGGAAACCGCAAACGGCGGGCCCGGCATTTCCTGCTGGGGGTAGTCGAAAGCAATAAGCAGTATTTGCGTTGCTGGCGGCAGGATGTTCACGAGGTGGCGTACATAGCGTTCACGCATATCCGGCGGCAGCGCGACCAGCGACGCGCGGTCGTACACCGCGCCCACTTTCGCCAGTTCATTCTTGCGCAAGTCGAAGAAATCGCCACACAGGATGCGGATACTATCCGCTTCGTAGCGGTCGAATTTTCCGCTGGTGCCGCGATGCGGGGTGTAACTATTTTCCTCGAAGAATGCTTGCGCCGCGATGGCGCTTAATTCCACGCCCAGCACCGGATGCCCTTGCTGGCGCAGCCATAGCAGGTCGTTGCTTTTTCCGCACAGCGGCACAAACACTTCGCTGGCGCGCGCAAGATGCAATTCCTGCCAGTACTGGCGCAAATACGGATTGATCTCGCTCTGGTGAAAGCCGGTCTCTTTGCGCTCCCAACGCTCCAGCCAAAAATCTTTTTTCATTTCCAATGATGCCCAAAACAGGATGCCAAAAAAAGTTTCACATTTTTCCGTAACGGATTATCATTTGCGCGGATTGCATCTTGCCGGGGTTCGGACTGATGCAATCGCAGTGACACTTCTTTAACCGCGCCGCACTAGTTGCCGCATATTTCATGTTGACACTACCAAGGAGAACGATCATGGCCAAAGGACAACAGCGTAAAACCAAGGAAGCAAAGAAACCCAAGAAAGAGAAACCGAAAGCCGCTTGACCGGCACGCTCGCCGTGATCGTCCAAACGGCGATGCGCGGCGAGCAGGCTGGTGATGAGAACCCGCTTACGGATTTGTTTTCAGCAAACTTTCCGGCTCGACTTCACTTCCGGCAATCGCCACTACCTTGTGGCGCGATTGCCCGCCTTGCCTGAGTTCCACCTGGCGCAAAGGCACGTCGAACAGCCCCGCAATAAATTTCAGCAATGCCTCATTGGCACGCCCTTCTACAGGCGGTGCGGCCAGCCGTATCTTGAGCGCTTCGCCGTGAAGCCCGGCAATTTCGCTGCGCTTCGCACCGGGCTGGACATGCAGTGTAAGTGTAATGACATCTGCGCTGCGACGATACCAGTCGGCCATTTCAAAGCAAACCGAAGGCGAGGCGCTCCAAGGCGCCAATCGGAACGATAACAATAAGCTGGCAGATGATAAACAGCAGCAACGGCGACAAGTCTACGTTGCCCAATACCGGCACGATGCGGCGCAGTGGCTGCAGAAAACGTCGGGTGGCGGCAGTCAGCAGCGGCGCGATGGGCGAGTGGGGATTCACCCAGGACAGGATCGCCTGCGCGAATACTGCGATCATCAGCAGGTACAGGCTGATCTTGAGCAGCTTGACCGTTGCCAGTGCCAACAATCCCGGTAGTGGGAAGCCGTGCAACGGCAAGCCCTGCGCCCACAGAAATCCGGTCAGGTAGAGCATTTCGACCAGCAGCGCGAGCAGCAGCGACGCGCTGTCCAACCCGCGCACGGAAGGAACGAAACGGCGCGCACGCAACACCAGAAAATCGGTGAGCACCATGATGAATTCACCGACGGGATTGCGCAACGGCGCACGCAGCCATTGCAGGTGAAAGCGCAGCAGCAGGATCGCCGCGAACGGTAGCAGCAGCATGTCGAGCAGGAACAGCAGGGCTTCGTTCAGCATGGTAAAAGTTAAACTCGCGGAGCGATTCGTTTGCCTCCTCTCCCGCTTGCGGGAGAGGATTGAGGAGAGGGAACGGGCATGGCTGATTTCATTATTAAAGATAGCATATTTGTCATGACCGTTAATCACTGCCCAGTTCGTCGCCCATTTCTCGGGCGCGTGCCGCAGCGGCATGCGCGGCACGCGCGATGTGCCTTGCGACATGGTTGCCGTCCATACTCAGCAGTGCGCGCTCCGTGGTGCCGTTTTTGGAGGTGACGCGCGCGCGCAGCACGCTGACATCCTCATCGCTAAAAGCGGCCAGTTTGCTCGCCCCCAAAAAAGTCGCCAGGCTCAGGCGGTGCGCATCCCCGGCTTCCAAGCCAAGTTCGAGCGCCGCTTGTTGCAACGCCTCGATAAAATAAAAAACATAAGCCGGGCCGCTTCCGGAAATCGCCGTGACAGCATCCAGCATCGCTTCATCCTGCAACCACAGAATTTCGCCTACTGCCCCCAGGATATTTTGTGCCTGCTCGCGCTGCCCGTCGTTCACCGCAGGCATGGCATACAGACCGGTGATGCCGCTGTGGATCAAGGCCGGAGTGTTGGGCATGGCGCGAACTATTGCCTGACTGCCCGACCAGCGCGCCAAATCAGCCGCGCGTATCCCGGCGGCGATGGAAATCAGCAGTTGTTTGTCGAGCATGGGAGCAAGCTGCTGTGCCACTTCGCGCAAATGCTGCGGCTTGACCGCGCAAACGATGACATCACTGCCCGGCACACCTTCAGCGAGGTCTTCCACGGCATGTACCGCAAAATCGTGTTTCAGCCGCGCGCGGTTGTCTGCGCTGATTTCCACCACGCTGATCTGCCCGGCAACAAAGCCTTTTCCCAGCAAACCGCCGATGAGTGCAGCCGCCATATTGCCGCCGCCGATGAAACAGATTTTCATTTGTTTTCTCCGTAATTTCGTTCGCCAAAAACCGCAGTGCCGACGCGCACGATGGTAGCACCTTCCAGCACGGCCGCTTCAAGGTCATGCGACATGCCCATGGACAGTGTACCAAGCGCCATTCCACACGCATTCAGGCACTGCATGAGCTCGCGCAACTTGGCAAACGGCTTGCGCTGCGCTGTCAGCCCCTCCTCCGGTGCTGGAATCGCCATCAGCCCGCACAGCCTGAGCTGCGGCAACTGTGCCACGGCCTGTGCCAACCCGGCCACTTCATCCGGAGCCACGCCGCTCTTGCTGTCTTCGCCGCTTACGTTAACTTGCAGGCACACATTGAGCGGGGGCAGATTTTGCGGGCGCTGCGCGGACAGGCGCTCGGCGATTTTCAGCCTGTCCACACTGTGCACCCATGCAAAATTTTCTGCAATGGCACGCGTCTTGTTGCTCTGGATGGGCCCGATAAAGTGCCACTCGATCGGCAGGCCATGCAGTGAGGCGATCTTCTCCAGTGCTTCCTGAACATAACTCTCGCCAAAAGCCGTCTGCCCGGCATGATATGCTTCGCGAATCGCATCCGGCGGGAAAGTCTTGCTGACCGCCAGCAAGACAATGTCATCCGGGACGCGGCCTGCTCTGGCAGCCGCTGTTGTTATCGCGTTGCGCACGGCTTGCAAGTTGGAAGCGATTGTTGTCATAATCACATGCGCCACAAATCCTTTTCGCGCGGTCCGTGACCCCATCATCACCGGGGGACCGCATTACCAAACAGGGACGATTATAATGGATATCACTGAACTGCTTGCCTTCGGTGTCAAGAACAAGGCATCCGACTTGCATCTTTCCGCCGGCCTGCCGCCGATGATTCGCGTACATGGCGACATGCGCCGCATTAACCTCCCACCGATGGATCACAAGGAAGTTCATGGTTTGGTGTATGACATCATGAACGACCAGCAGCGCAAGTTTTACGAAGAAAACAAGGAGGTCGACTTCTCCTTTGAGGTTCCTGGGCTAGCGCGTTTCCGCGTGAATGCATTCATACAGAACCGCGGCGCGGCCGCAGTGATGCGCACCATCCCCTCCAAGATTCTGTCGCTGGAAGACCTCAAGGCACCGAAGAGCTTCGAGACCATTTCGGATTATCCGCGCGGCATGGTGCTGGTCACGGGGCCGACCGGCTCCGGCAAATCCACCACGCTGGCGGCGATGGTCAACCACCGAAACGAACATGAAATGGGGCACATCCTGACGGTGGAAGACCCGATCGAATTCGTGCACGAAAGCAAGAAATGCCTGATCAACCAGCGCGAAGTCGGGCGGGATACGCTGTCTTTCCAGAACGCCTTGCGCTCGGCCTTGCGCGAAGACCCGGACATCATTCTGGTCGGTGAAATGCGCGATCTGGAAACCATCCGGCTGGCGATGTCGGCGGCGGAAACCGGCCACCTGGTGTTCGGCACGCTGCACACCAGTTCGGCGGCAAAAACCATCGACCGTATCATCGACGTGTTCCCCGCCGACGAAAAGGAAATGGTGCGCGCGATGTTGTCAGAGTCCCTGCGTGCGGTGATTTCTCAGGCGCTGCTCAAGACCAAGGATGGAACTGGCCGGGTAGCCGCACATGAGATCATGGTCTGTACCCCGGCCATCCGCAACCTGATCCGTGAGGCCAAAGTGCCGCAAATGTATTCCGCTATCCAGACCGGACAGAGCCTCGGAATGCAGACGCTGGATCAATGCTTGGCCGGTCTGGTCAAGGAAAATAAAATCACCCCGGCGGAAGCACGCGGCAAGGCAATGAACAAGGATATGTTTCCCGGCGGTTGATCCAGAGGACAGCATTCAGAGGGCAGAAGACAGATGACCGCTGTGTGCCGCAGGGCGGCATAATCATAAAAATGACGCGGCGCAGCCGCGACAACCCGTCTGCCCTCCGTCTTCTGCCCTCTGCCTTCTAATATAAGGAGTTTTTGTTATGGAAAGAGAACAGGCCACCGAGCTGATACACAACCTGCTGCGCGGCATGCTCAGCAAGAAAGCTTCCGATTTATTCATCACATCCGGATTTCCGCCCGCGTTCAAGATGGACGGAAAAATGACGCCGATGTCCAACCAAGCGCTCACCCACCAGCATACCCAGGAACTGGCGCGCAGCATCATGAACGACAAACAGGCCGCCGAGTTCGAAGCTACACATGAATGCAATTTCGCGATCAGCCCGCCCAGTATCGGGCGGTTCCGCGTCAATATTTTCATGCAACAGCAACGCGTCGGGATGGTGTTGCGTACCATTACCACCAAGATTCCCGATCTCGATGAGATGGGGCTGCCCGAGGTTCTCAAAGACGTTGTGATGACCAAGCGCGGTCTGGTGATACTGGTCGGTGGAACCGGATCTGGCAAATCCACCACGCTGGCCGCGATGATCGGATACCGCAACAAAAACAGTTACGGCCACATCATCACCATCGAAGACCCGGTGGAATATGTGCATGACCACATCAACTGCATCATCACGCACCGCGAGGTCGGTGTGGATACCGAGTCCTGGCACAACGCGCTGAAGAACACCCTGCGCCAAGCGCCTGACGTGATTCTGATCGGCGAAATCCGCGACCAGGAAACCATGGAGCATGCCGTGGCTTTTGCCGAAACCGGCCATCTGTGTTTGGCCACCTTGCACGCCAACAGCGCAAACCAGGCGCTTGACCGTATCATCAACTTTTTCCCGGAAGAGCGGCGCACACAGTTGCTGATGGACTTGTCTCTGAACGTCAAATCGCTTATTTCCCAGCGCCTGATTCCAAAAAAGGACGGCAAGGGGCGTGCCGCCGCAATCGAGATTTTGCTCAACTCGCCGCTGATCGCCGACCTGATTTTCAAGGGCGAGGTCAATTCGATCAAGGGGGTGATGGCCAAATCTCGCGAACTTGGCATGGAGACTTTCGACGGCGCGCTGTTCAACCTGTATGAAGCCGAAAAAATCTCTTATGAAGAAGCGCTGAAGAATGCCGACTCGGTCAACGACCTGCGCCTGCGCATCAAACTGGAAAGCAAGCTGGTGACGGATCGGAACCTGTCGGCTGGCACGGAAGGTTTGAAGCTCACCTAAGCCGGACGAACCGGAATTAATTGTAGGTCGGGCTACGCCCGACATGGTGGGCACAGCCCACCCTACGACTGTGGCTTTGCCGCACGACAAATTTTACCCAGCAAATGCACGAGATCGAGTCATTAAAAATTAACGGCGATTGCTGCCCGATACGACCTTATACTCCAGCAAACGGCATTCGATTGCGCCGTTGAATAACGGGGTGCGTTTCGACGGGGACAGGCGCATCAGCTTCAGAATGGCCTTGTCGGCAGTGAACAGATAGGCCGTCCAGCCGCCGAATTTCTTCTTTAGCGCATCGCCCAGTTTCGGGTATAGCTCCGCCAGTTCATCCAGCTCGCCCATGCGCTCGCCGTAGGGCAGATTCGCCACCAGTACGCCGTGTTCTGCCGGAGCGGAGATTTCCAGCACATTGGCCTGTTTGAGTTGCACACATTCCGCCAGCCCCGCCTCTTGCAGGTTGCGCCATGAGGCCTTCAGCGCATCGCCGTACAAGTCGCTGCCGTAAATTTCCAGCGGTCTGGCTGGCAGTTGCGCGGCGATGGCCTGTTCGCGCATTGCCTGCCATTTCGCGGCATCGAGATTCTTCAGCTTTTCAAATGCGAAGCCGCGCGCAATGCCGGGCTGGATGTTCAGCGATATCTGCGCCGCCTCGATCAGGAAGGTGCCGCTGCCGCACATCGGGTCGAGCAGCGGTGTGCCGGGCTGCCAGCCGCTCAGGCGCAGAATGCCCGCCGCCAGATTCTCCCGGATCGGCGCGATGTTGGTGTGCTGGCGCACGCCGCGCTTGAACAGCGCATCGCCCGATGTATCCAGGTACAGCATCATGCTGTTACCTTCAAGAAAGGCGTGGATGCGGATATCCGGCGAGAGCGTGTCCACGCTCGGGCGCTCGTTGCAGTGTGCGCGAAAACGGTCGCACACCGCGTCCTTGATGCGCAGCGTGACGAATTCCAGGCTCTTCAGCGGACACTTGATCGCCGTGACGTTGACGCGGATCGTGTTGCCCACGTCGAACCAGCGCTGCCATTGCAGCGCGAACGCGGCTTGATAGATATCCTCTTCGCTACGGTAAGGAGCTTCCTTGACGCGCCACAAGATGCGGCTGGCGATGCGGCTCTCCAGGTTGGCGCGATAACACAGCGGCCAGTCGCCGGAAAAATGCACGCCACCCTCAGTGCGGCGCACGTTCTGCGCGCCGAACGCTTCGAGGTCGCCGAGCAAAATGGGTTCCAGGCCACGCGGGCAGGGGGCAAAAAAATCAGGCATAAATACACATCAAGTAAAACGTTCGCCCTGAGGTATCGAAGGGCAGACATTGGAAAACGGGGCTTCGATACCTCAGCCCGAACGGTGGTACGGCCAGATTAAAATGGTTTTACCGTGACCAAGAGGACGATGGCGGTCAGCAGCAGCACGGGCATTTCGTTGAACCAGCGGTAGAAAACATGGCTACGCGTATTCAAATCGGCGGCAAATTGTTTAACCAGCCTGCCGCAATAGTAGTGGTAGGCCAGCAGCGCCAGCACCAGAATAAGTTTTGCGTGCATCCAGCCGCCGCCGATTCCGTAGCCCAGCCATAGCCACAGGCCGAAGCCGATGGCCAGCCATGCGATCGGCGTAACGAAGCGGTACAGTTTTCTTTCCATCAACTTGAGCCGCGCGATCTCGGCGGGCTCGGTCGCCATCGCGTGGTTCACGAAAATGCGCGGCAGATAAAATAAACCTGCAAACCAGCTCACCACAAAAATGATATGAAACGACTTAACCCAAAGCATACAAAAACCTCATTGAGAGAGCCTCCGGCGGAACAACACCAGCGACACATAAAAACCCAGCAGCGCGTAACCCAGCAACACGGCGACATGCCACAGGGGCTGAGCCGGAATCGTGTCGTTCATCAGCGGACGCGCCAGATCAATCGCATGCGTCAGCGGCAGGATAGCCGATATATTTTGCAGTAATGTCGGCAATTGGTCGACTGGAAAAAATACGCCGCATAATAGCACCATCGGTGTGATCACCAGCGTGAAGTAGTACATGAAAAAATCGTACCCGGGCGCAAGAGCAGTCATAATCAGCCCGAGCGACGCGAAGCACAGGCCTACCAGCAGCGAGAGCGGAATGAGCCACAGCGTCAGCGGGGAATGCGACAGCCCCAATATCCAGATCACTGCCAGCACCGCCATACCGGCCAGCAGGCTCTTGCTTGCCGCCCAGACGATTTCCGAAAACACGACATCGTCCAGCGTGACCGGCGTGTTGAGGATCGCCTCCCAGGTGCGCTGATCGTGCATGCGCGCAAAGCAGGAATACAACACCTCGAAGCTCGCGCTGTTCATGGTGCTGTAGCACACCGTCCCGGCGGCAAGAAAGGCGATATAGGACATGCCGTTTATTTCCGGCAACATCCCGCCCAACCCGTAACCCAAGCCCAGCATGTAGATCACCGGGTCGGCGAGGTGGCCGAGTATCGACGACCCCGCCATCTTCTTCCACACCAGAAAATTGCGCCGCCAGATTGGGACGAAGCGCAGGCTCAGGCGTGGCAGGGAAAAGTAAGAGAGTTTCATTTCAACTTGCAAATGAAGCGTGTCCACGAAAGACACGAAATGCACGAAAAAGAAAGTTCAACGGATACGTATTCATTTCGTGATTTTCGTGTCTTTCGTGGACAAAGGTTTTTTGAATAATTTTATTACTCACGCATCTCCCGCCCTGTCAGTTTCAGGAACACATCTTCCAGATTCGCCGGGCGATGCAGGTAACGCAGTCCCGGCTGCTGCTGCAATTCCCGCAACAGCGGCTGCGCGTCCTGCACGTAGCAGAATGCCGTTTCACCGCTTACCTCAAAACGCTGCGCATGGCGCGCCGCGTGGCTTTGCGCCCATTCCGCAGCGCCTTCGCCGAACACCTCAACCACCTGTGGTTCGATGTTGCGCTCGATCAGTTCGCGCGGCGAGCCTTCGCTGATGATACGTCCGTTGTCCATCACCGCGAGGCGGTGGCAGAGCCGCTCGGCCTCATCCATAAAATGCGTGGTGAGCAACAGCGTCTTGCCGCGCGCGGTCAGCTCGCGCAGACGTTGCCAGATCAGGTGGCGCGCCTGCGGGTCGAGCCCGGTAGTCGGCTCGTCGAGGAAAATGACTTCCGGATCGTTAACCAGCGCGCGTGCCAGCGTCAACCGCCGCTTCATGCCGCCGGACAAAGTCGGCACCTTTGCATCGCGTTTATGCGTGAGGTTGGCAAACTCCAGCAATTCCGGCAGACGCGCCTCGATAACCGCATCGCTCATGCCGAAATAGCGGCCATATACCAGCAGGTTTTCCGCCACCGTAAAATCTGGGTCGAGATTATCCATCTGCGGCACCACGCCGGCGCGCAGCCGCGCGGCGCGCGCTTCTTCCGGCACGGCATGGCCCAGCAACTGCAACTCGCCCGCATCCGGCGCGATCAGGCCGAGCATCAAACGCAACGTGGTGGTCTTGCCCGCGCCGTTCGGCCCGAGCAAGCCGAAGCACTCGCCCTTGTTCAGGGTGATGTTGACGCCATCCACCACAGGCTGCCCGGCGTAGGATTTGCACAGGTTCTGCGCGTAAAGAACGGCGCTCATAACGGTTGCCCGCAGAAGCTGTACAGCACCGCCCGTTTAATCTGGCACATGCGCCATCTCACATATTGAATAAGGATGAAACTTCAATTCCAAAATGCCCCGGCATTAAATTTTCAGCCGCTCCACAACGCGCCCGTTCCTGAGATGCTCTTCGATGATCTCGTCGAGATCGCTTTCATCGGTATAGGTATACCACGCCCCTTCCGGGTATACCACGATAACCGGCCCCTTATCACAGCGGTTCATGCAACCCGCCGTATTGATGCGGATATTGTTCTGTTGCTTGTCAATATCCAACTCCTTCACGCGGTTTTTCATGTAATCGCGCGCCTTTTGCGCGCCATGATTGTTGCAACAAGCGCTGCCATCCTCGCGCTGGTTGGTGCAGAAAAAAACATGCTTGTCGTAATAACCCATGATCTAGCTCCTGGAAATAAAATTTTGCGGGATTATATTGTTCGGATACGCCATAAGTGAAATATCAACAGCAACGGGAAAATCAGCCCGATAGTCTGCGCCAAACCGTTGTAATTGAGCAAATGCCCGTAATGCCAGTGATAGACCGACATTGCAGCAGCGGGGTTGTTGCTGTCAAACACGAAATTCACGATAACAAAATAGATCATGGCGACTGCCGCACCGGAACCGATTATAGCGGCGCGCGGCAGCCACAATATCGAGAGCAACAACAGCATTCCCAGCAGCATTCCCATCACCGCTTCGCTGTTGATCCACAACAGCAACGCCCAGGACTTTAATAAAACTGCCGCAATAACGAATTTGACCAATGCCACCACGCTCAATACTGTCAGCAGGGCGGCAATAATATTGCGAGGCAAGCGCAGCAAGGTCAGCATCAACACCCCCAGCATCAACAGGTTCAACGCGACGGCCCCGCTTTCCCACCAGTCAAAAGGATTATGCGGCAGTGTAACGAAAGGCTGGCGCGCCACCTCGCTGATAAACACATTACCCAGCATCGGCAAGGACGGATTGATCTGGCCGAACATCCACAGCGTCAGCAGAACAAGGCCAAAATCCATTTCTTTTCCCTGGTGGAACAAACCGCTCCGCCAGCGAATCAAGCGGGTAAAGAACCAGGCCCATGACGTAATACTCACGGCCAACAGGGCACCCAACAACGCACCCGCACTGTTTGACAATAAATCCATATTAGAACTGATGCGTGCGGGCAAATACATCTGCAAATACTCCATGCTGGCAGACAACAGTACGCCCAAGCATAGGCCGGCAACCACGCTGCGCAAAGGGCCGAAGCGCGCACGCAACGCCACCCCCGCCAGGAAACCAAAAGGCAAATAAGACAACAGATTGAGGGTTGTATCAAACGCGGTATAAGTGAGCAGCAAAGGCGCACCGAGCACCTCGGCGAAACTCATGCCCTGCTCGCGCCAGCCGGTAAACGGCGACAGGCTCGCATACACGATGAACAGCGCGTAGCACAATACCAGCCAAGTGCGCAGCCGTGCTCGGGGTTCGGTAATAATCAGCTCTCTCATACCCTGTGTTTGGTTTTGTCGCATTGCAAGCAGCGTGGAAGTTTAACCTATCCGATCTGAAAGCCATGGCTAAAAATAACAGCAAGAAACGCGAAGTGTGGCCTGGGGCACCAGATATAAACAAGCCAAGGAGCCATGCACAGGCAGGCATGTTGTATATTGACCACGGATTGAAATACAGGGACACTGCGCCCCACAGACAGGCGATATCAGGTATGAACAGCTTTTACCCGGAATGCTACCGGTTTTTGCCTTGATATTTGCCCTGGAATTTATTATGCAGGCTAAAGTTAATGGACAATTCAGCTAAAAGGAACTGTAATGCTGATAAATGTTGACCCTTGCTTCGGTAAGCTACCCGTGCGACCCATTTACAAAAACAGCATCAACCACTGCCTTGTTGCCATGCTTTACACAAGCGCATTGCTTTGCATGCCGCAAACTGCATTTTCCGCGCTGGAAGCCGCAAAAACTGAAGCTACACAAACCACAATCGCTTATACGGGAAGAGTACAGGCGGGAGGTGTCGCATCAATAGGTGCGGCCGGGCGCAATGCCGCACGCCAGGCAGCATTGAGCGATGCGCTGCGGAATGTTGCCGCTTCGGCAAGCGCACAGGCGGTGACAGGCGAGATCCATCCCACCCACGGGTATCAACAAAACCCCGACATGCAGCCTGTGCTGCAAGGCAACCGCTATTCGATACTCAGGGAATGGGAAAGCCAAGGGATGTACCATGTAATGGTGAGCGCCGAAGTAGTCAAGGGGAAATTTGACGAAAAAAATGCAACCCTCGCGCAACCCCCGAAAAAGAAAATTGCAATAACCCAATTTGATGTCGCCAACACGATCCATGTGGACGATATCAGTAATATTTATGACGGCTTTCCAGTAGCACTTTCCAACCGTATGGAAAGAAGCAGAAGATTCTTGCCAACCTACACCGGGCGCTCAATCCCCATGGAGGTGGGCGTAGCGCAACGCGAAGCCATTACACAGATTGCCGGAGAAACAGGGGCGCAATTCCTTATTTCCGGAATAGTTACCAATGCCGGAATAAGCCGTGAGAAATGGTCACTGAACACGCCCCTTGGCAGCCCTGAAAAAAGGCATATTGAAGTAGAGTTTTCCATATTTGACGGTATGACGGGCAATCGCATACTGTTGCGCCGCCTTCGCGAGCAGGCCGATGGCGATGTAACGGTAGGCAATGACAAGCCTTTCGGAAGCAGTATTTTCCTTGCAACAGAATTCGGAAAGGCAACAAGCAAGTTGATCGATTCTGCGGTAAGGGAAATCCAGGAAGCAGTGGAAAATGTGCCGTTTTCCGCGCACATCATCAAGGTTGAAGGGAAAAAAGTATTTATTGATGCAGGAAGTGACTCGCTACTGGAACCCGGCGACAAACTTGTCGCTTACGCTATCGATACACGCATCCCGGTTTCAGGGCTTCAGGGCTCAATGCTTGGTGTTGCAGAACACCCGGCAGACACGACCACACTGATCCAAGTCAAACCGCAGTTCTCTATCGGCGAATTGCCCGAAAGCGCGGAAAAACTTGGAATCAAGGCGGGTGACATCGCGAGGATTAATTTTGCCGACCAGCGCGATTTAACCGAAAAACGAATAGCCGCCCAGCAACTTGCGAAAGCGCAGCAAGAAGCCAAAGCCGAAGCGGCGCGGGCAAAAGCGGAACAGGCTGCACTGGCGGAGGCAGCCCGGATCAGGGCAGAACAGGCCACACTGGCGGAAGCGGCCCGGATCAAGGCGGATAAAAAAGCAGCCGCAAAAGCAAAAGCGGCTAAATTAAAAGCACAGCAGGAAGCCCAAACTACCAAACGGATCAGTGCCGCGCAACAAGCACGGGCGCGCGCATTGGCGGTCCGGCTTAAAGCGGCACAAAAAGCGAAAGCTCAGGCGGAGGCAGAAGCAAAAGCCGCAAAATCGAAAGAGGCGCAAGAAACCGGCGCAGAAGCTTCCCAAGGCAAACCGGTGCAAAACATGCCTGAAACGCAAACTACCGAGACAAAGCCCGCCAAACCGGAAAACGTGCAAAAAAACACAGGATCGCCACTGGGTAAAACAGATGAACAGAAGGAGCAAGTTCGGCCGGAATCGCAAACCGCCACCAAAGACAAGGTTCAGAAAACCCTCAACAACGAAGATCAGAAAGAAAAGGCCAAACGCAAAATACTTCCACCCGGAGAGGAGGCGCTACGTGGAAAAACGAAATCGTCAAAACCTTGAAAAAGCCTCTTTCAATGATCTTAATCCATACGTTTGATGTTGAAAATTTTGCTGAAATTGGCAACTTCCAGCACCTGCGACACAACACCTGACGTGTTAAGCAACGCAACCGATTTATTGGCTGCCCTGGAGCGCTCATTCAGCAGCATCAACATACCCAGCGCAGAGCTGTCCAGATAATCCACCTTGCTCATTTCAACCTCGATCTCGTGTATTGCAGCGTTGTCGAGTAACGGTGTATAGGCGTCCTTGAAATCCCGATGCACTTGAAAATCAAAACGACCCGACATGGCAATACGCGCCGAACGGTCATGAATTTGTACATTGATAGCCATGATTTTTTCCTTGTTGAAAAGCGCTTAAATCCAGAAAATCCATTGTTTGCAGGTTCGTATGGATAGAGCGACACCTTGTTGCCCGCATGTCTGTCGACATGCCATGTAATTACCACAGAGCCGCTTAAAAACTGTTCTTTCGCGCATTATAAACTAAACACGGTTGCCCTTGCCGTTATGCGACGCGAGATATTCTATCGTGCGGCGCGCGATATTCTGCAACGGCAATACTTCACTTGCGCCGCCTGCCGCAATCGCCTCCCTCGGCATGCCGAATACCACGCAGCTCGCCTCGTCTTGCGCGATGGTGTGGGAACCGGCCTGCTTCATTTCCAGCAATCCCTGCGCGCCATCCTTGCCCATGCCGGTGAGGATAATACCCATGGCATTTGCACCCGCCACATTGGCCGCCGAACGGAACAGTACATCCACCGACGGGCGGTGCCTATTCACCGGCGGACCCTGGTTCAACTCGGTCATGTAGTTTGCTCCGCTACGCTTGAGCAGCAGATGCGAATGCCCGGGCGCGATGTATGCGTAACCCGGCAATATCCGCTCGTTATGCTCCGCTTCCTTGACCGAAATTTTGCAAAGGCTGTTCAGGCGATCAGCAAACGACTTGGTGAAATTCTCGGGCATATGCTGGGTCACCAGAATACCCGGCACATCGGCGGGAAGCTTGGTCAACACATCCTTGATTGCCTCGGTTCCGCCGGTCGATGCGCCGATGATGATCAGTTTTTCCGTAGTTGAGAACCGCCCCGCGATACTGGGCAGGATCGCATCCGCAGATAATTTTTCCTGTATCACGGGTGCTGCGGTGATTTTCCGCACATGCGACTGTGCCGCAGCCCTGATCTTGTCGGTGATATCGATGGCATATTCTTCCATGCCACGCGCGATATCCATCTTCGGCTTGGAAACGAAATCCACCGCGCCCAAGGCCAATGCGCGGAAAGTGATATCGGAGCCGCGTTCGGTCAAGGTGGAGACCATCACCACCGGCATCGGGCGCAGGCGCATCAGCCGCTCCAGAAAATCGATCCCGTCCATCTTGGGCATTTCCACATCGAGCGTCAGCACGTCCGGGTTAAGCGTTTTGATCATCTCGCGCGCCACCATCGGATCCGGAGCGGCTCCCACGCACTCCATGTCCTTTTCCCGGTCGATGATCTCCTTCATCACGCTACGGATCAGCGCGGAATCGTCAATCACCAAGACTCGAATTTTTCGGTTTTCCATGTTCGCCCTATGTTCAAACAGCCCCGTTGCCGCCATGTTGGCTTGCTCGGCAAATGACCGTAATCGTCAAAACAATTCTACATCACCTTCCACTTTGGCATAATGCAGGCGCGTTACATACTCCGATTCGCGGCTGATAATCGTATCGTTATGCACCTTCTTCAGTTTTTTCACCCTGACAAGGCCGGTGGCAGGAAAGAAATATACTTTGCGCGGGTAAATATCAAGCAGGTCCTGCGCAACGACAGTAATCTTCTCCGTCTTGAGAAATTTTTGCACAAACTCCGCATTGCGCTCGCCGATATTGGCAACGGTAAACCCGCGCAGCACCGCGCCGCCTCCGAAAACTTTCGCCTCGAAATTGCTGCGGTTCGCGCCCATCTTGATCAACTGATTGATCAGGATTTCCATCGCATAGGTACCGTAGCGCGCCGACTCACCCAGCGGATTATTCTGATCCTGCCCCGCATCCGGCAACATGAAATGATTCATGCCGCCGATCCCGTTTATCTTGTCACGTATGCAGGCGCAAACACAGGAACCCAGCACCGTAACGAGCAGCATATCGCGCGCCGTCGCATAATATTCGCCGGGCAATATCTTGGCCGCCTCGGAATTATGTTGCCGGTCGAAATACAGATTGGGGGCCAGAACTTCTTCATAGCCATGGCTAACCATGCGAAGAAGCCTTTTCTGGACACGTTATCCCTGTTTCCGTTGTCCCCAGCGCGATCGGATTATTTTTTTGCATGATGGTTTCCATGGGGTTTATGTTTTGCCAGTTCATACACCGTCTTACCGCGCAAGCTGAATATATGCCCGGCATTGTGAAAACTCTCCGAATGGCCTGCAAACAACAAACCGTCCGGCTGCAATAGCGGCGCAAACCGCTCCAATATCTTGAGCTGTGTTGCCTTGTCGAAATAGATCATCACATTGCGGCAGAAGATCGCATCCAGCGGGCCGCGTATATGCCATTCATCGCTGAGCAGATTCACCTGCCGGAAAGTAATCATGGCGCGCAACTCGGGCCTTACCAGCACATAGCCTGCATGCGTGCCTGTTCCTTTGAGGAAAAAACGCTTTACTGTGGCCTCTGGAAGTTTTTCGACACGCTCGATCGGATAAACACCCGCTTCAGCCTTGGCGAGCACATTGGTATCCAGATCGGTCGCGATGATGGTAACGGGCGGAGTAAAGCTGCCGAACGCGTCCACCATGGTCATCGCCATCGAGTAGGGTTCCTCGCCGGTTGACGATGCCGAACACCACAGCGAAATGGGATGCTTTCCTTTTTGCTTGAGAGCATGCTCGGCCAGCAGCGGAAAATGGTGCGGTTCGCGGAAAAATGAAGTCAGGTTCGTGGTAAGCGCATTGACGAATGCCTGCCACTCGGCTTCATTATTGCTTTCCAGCAACACCAGATAACTCTTGAAATTATTGATGCCAGTCGCCCGTAAACGGCGTGCCAGGCGGCTATACACCATATCCTGTTTGGAGGGATTCAGGGAAATGCCGGCATGGTCATAAATCATCTTCCGTATTTGTTCAAAATCCCTGTTCGTGAAGATAAATTCGCGATCAGGCCCACTACTGGATTGAGCGTTAGCGTTCATAAAATCCAAAAATACGTTTTACCAAAAATACGTTTTATAAGGGACACAACTAACCGGGCACCCGCACTCTTAAAACTCTTCCCACTCGCCATCGTCATCCGATTGCGGTTTGCCTTTCGGCTTGGCGGCGGGCGCTTTCGCGGGCGCCTTGGCGACCGCCGCCCCCTTGTGTATCGGAGCAGGGCGCGCCGGGGCCGCGTGGTGCGCGGGGGCGCGGGCGACGGGCGCGGTTTCGCGGCGCACCAGCGCCGTGCCCCCCTTGTCGTCCACCTTGAACGTCGCCACCGATACCGACAGGCTCTGCGCCTGT
>JBAQCT010000014.1:0-42888 GCA_049294375.1 Gallionella sp.
GCAGCGGCTTCGGCGGCGGCCTGCGCGGCGGCGGCTTGGGCGGCGGCTTGAGCAGCCGCTTGAGCAGCAACTTGAGCGGCAGCAGCTTGGGCGGCAGCCTCGGCAGCGGCAGCGGCCTGTGCAGCCGCTTGGGCGGCGGCCTGTGCAGCCGCTTTGGCAGCCGCTTCTGCGGCAGCAGTATCTACAGTTTCTGTCAGCATCACAAAATTGTTGCCGCCATCCGAACTGGTCGAGCCGGAACCCGTATTATCGTTACCAGTCAGGCCAGCAGCCGTTTCCTGCAGAAGATTATCCAAGCTATTGCCGCTGCTGATCGCGTCAATAATAGTGCCAATTTCCTCTCCCGTGGACTGAATGGTGCTATCCATGGCATCACCGCCACCCAGAACCTCCGCATCAAGAGTAACTGTTTGTTTCCCATCAATATTCGTGATAAGGCCCTCTTCTGTCTGAAGCTGTACAACCGCGCCATCAGCCGTCTTGACGACCTCGCCCGGTTGAATCTTATCGCCTTCATTGATCTGCCGTACCTCGCACTTGGCATTGGTGGCGGTAACTTTCCCTTTTACATTGGTTGCTTTGACTTCGGCCATGACTAACTCCCCACTAAGTTGTTGATTTACCAAAATTAATTAATATCCTGGCAATACTCGATACAGACACAACATATAACAATACAATTAACGCCTTAAGTTAAGTTTAGCAGCACCCACAAGAAAATCCATTGTACTGAAGTACAATCATGCGGAAATAGTTGTATGTCCCTAGAAGAAACAGCGAATTGCCTCAGGATAATGAATCGCCGAAGATTGCGCATAAAATGCTTTTGACGAAGCCTGATATTTAGGTATAATCCGCGCCTTCGTAAAAACAGCAATCAATCGAGGTTGTTATGTATGCAGTCATTAAAACCGGTGGAAAGCAGTATCGTGTTTCTTCCGGGGAAACTTTAAAAGTCGAAACCATTGTCGGCGACGTGGGCAGTGCCGTTGTGCTGGATAAGGTGCTGATGGTGGCGGACGGCGACAAGCTGAACGTGGGCAAGCCTTTGCTGGCTGGCGCTTCCGTGCAGGCGACCATCGTGTCGCACGGTCGTGGCGACAAGATACGCATCTTCAAGATGCGCCGCCGCAAGCACTACCAGAAGAATCAAGGTCATCGCCAAAACTACACCGAAATCCGTATCGACGGCATCTCGGCTTAAGTTTTCGCGCGTAATTCTCGTAAGGAGCAGATAACATGGCATCAAAAAAAGGCGGCGGCAGTACCAGTAACGGTCGCGACTCACACTCAAAACGCCTCGGCGTGAAGAGCTACGGTGGCGAATTGATCAATGCCGGCAGCATCATCGTGCGCCAGCGCGGCACCGAATTTCACCCTGGCGATAACGTCGGCATGGGCAAGGATCACACGCTGTTTGCCAAGATCACCGGCAAGGTAGTGTTCGCCATCAAGGGCGCGCAGCAGCGCAGGACGGTTTCCATCGTAGCTGCCTGACCTGCCATCTCCCGAAGGGAGAGGGTAACGGTTATGAAAAGAACAGTTGTTGCACCGATTGGTGTAAATCAGCCCTACCGCGAGGTAGGGCTTTGTTATTTGCGGAACACCGTTTGCGCTTCATCCCTGCCTTAACTGGGTAAAACACCTTGAGCGAAAACACCATTTCGATTGCTTACGACCATCCCGGTTGCCTGACTGCCGCAGCATGGGCGAAAGTCCCGCATGAGCCGGATACGCGAGATAAGCCCGAGCTGATCGCCCGCATCAAGCGCATGCTGCGCGAGCAGGATGCCGTGCTGGTGGCGCATTATTATGTGCATCCGGACTTGCAGGACTTGGCGGAGGCCACCGGCGGCATCGTTTCCGATTCGCTGGACATGGCCAATTTCGGCCACCGGCATCCTGCAAAGACCATCATAGTCGCCGGCGTGCGTTTCATGGGCGAAACCGCGAAGATACTGAATCCGGAGAAGCGCGTGCTGATGCCCGATCTTGAAGCCGAATGCTCGCTGGACCTGGGTTGCCCGGCGGACGAGTTCAGCGCATTTTGCGATGCGCACCCCGACCGCACCGTGGTGGTGTATGCCAACACCAGCGCGGCGGTAAAGGCGCGTGCCGACTGGATGGTGACCAGCTCGATCGCATTGCCCATCGTCAAACACCTCAAGGAGCAGGGGCAAAAGATACTTTGGGCTCCCGATCGCCACCTGGGCGATTACATCCGGCAGCAGACCGGTGCCGACATGCTGCTGTGGCAAGGTTCATGCATGGTGCATGACGAATTCAAGGCAAGCGAGTTGGCGGCGCTCAAGGCGAAACATCCCAACGCCAAGGTGCTGGTGCATCCCGAATCGCCTGCGGCGGTAATCGCGCTGGCGGACGTGGTCGGCTCTACCACGCAAATCATCAAGGCGTCGCAGCAACTGGACGCCGACGAGTTCATCGTCGCGACCGATAGCGGCATCCTGCACAAGATGCGCGCCCTGTCGCCGCAAAAAGTATTCATCGAAGCGCCCACCGCCGGGCAGGGGGCGACCTGCAAGAGTTGCGCGCATTGCCCATGGATGGCGATGAACGGGCTGCTCAATCTCGCCGAAGTGCTGGAGACAGGAAAGAACGAAATTCTTGTCGATCCGGCGATCATCCGGCGCGCTGTGCTGCCGATCCGGCGCATGCTGGATTTCGCCAAACAGATCAATCTGCCCACGCGCGGCATCGGCAACGCCTGACTCACAGCAATACAGTTTTTTATTTCGATTCTATTTCAGCGCCTCTCCGGAAACCCGCATTTTCGACCATCCTTCACGCCGCTTCTGCAAGCCATTTCATTGTTCCAATTCCATTTCTTCTTCAAACGGAAATAACCCGTAGGTCGGGCTCCGCCCGACAACCGTATCCGGCGGGTAGAACCCGCCCGATATTGCTCTATTGATCGGAAATTGGAATAAGAGCCTATCTAAAGTTTTATCGATATTTGCCGATATTCGGTTGTAATAACAAGTGGCTATTGGAGATATTCATTGTGCACCCAAAAATAATCGCATTAGCAATCTTCGTTACACTGCTGTCCGGATGTGCAACAACATCTACATCTCAAGTATCTCTGCCAAAACAAGCAAGCATTGACCGGGTCGAAGGGGTATTGGTCATTCCGCAAAATCACCTCAACGTCACAGTCGAAGCCTCAAATCCTTATGCCGTTGGTGGAGTGGTCGGTGTGTTGGTTGCCGCTGCAATTGATTCGCGGCTTCAGACAGATGCCGAAAAGGCTGCAACCCCGATATTGGAATCATCGCGCGACTATAATTTCAGGGCAGCAATGCTGGACGCATCGACCGAGGAACTGTCCAAAGTCGACAAAATCAAGTTTGCTTTGCCATTGCGTGTCAAAACGGAAGAATCAGAGTCGGCAAGAAGGGTGGCATTTGACCAATCAACCGCAAGTGCATTGCTTTTCTGCAACGTCGGATACCGGCTCGAATCCGGAAATCTGATCGTTACCGCTACGGCGGAAATGTATCCGAAGATCGATTCGCTCAAACAATTCCGGATCAAACCGAATTCATCGAATCCACTCGGCAGCGGCAACGCTATTTACCGGAAGGTATTCACGCTCGCCAAGCAGTCCGTTTCGCCAACGACTGTCAATGAAAAATTATCCGAGGCAGTGGCTGATGTTGCCCGCGAACTTGCTGCCGACCTGAACCAATCTCTCTAGCCGAAACCAACTCCGCTTTTCAGTATAGGGAGCCTGTGGGAAGCGATGAGCGCTTGTGATCCAGGCCTATCGCTGAGTCCCCAGAATTGCAGTTGAAAGCGATTCGGCAGTTTTTAACTGCCCGGCTTCCGAAAAATGACAGCGGTCTGCGCTTCTATCCGAATCGTTGAGAATCTTGTCCGTATCTGCGCCAAGAAAAACTCTTTTATTGTCAACCAACTGGCGCTGCCCCACCGATGCCGGGTTGTTTTCTTTCCACCCTCCCCTGCATTTTGTGGCGATTGAAATAAAAATCGGGGAGTCAACATTCTTTTCTTTTAATGTTTCCACGAGCGAGTTAAACGATCTCACATAAACCTTGGCCGAAGTATTATTGATATAGTCACTCTCGCCCTGATGCCAAATAATCCCGGTGATTTTATATTTGCCGCCTATTCTATCGATCACACCCAGCAACATTTCATTCAAATCCCCGTCACGTTGCCAGCGTGAAATTGGAGAATTTTCGATACCCGAAGAGATAATCAATACAGACTTGTATTTTCCGCTTTCAATCAGCTTATCCGCAGTCGGTGTTATGAACTCACCTTTCATGCCAGTTGCACCCAATAGCGGCGAGGAGGCTACATAGCACTTGCCATCAAAATAATTCAGTACCTTATCCGGATATTTTGTTGTAAATTTTTTTTCCGCAGAATTCGCAGAATTGGATTGCCCGATTGCCAATAGCACCGCTGCATTTTTATCCTGGTTTGGGCAAACTGCTTCTTGCTTGCCGGGAAGACTAATCAGCCTTCCAAAGCCATCATATAAGCCGGCGGTTCTATTAAATCGGCTGCCACCTTCAAACTTCCACTCACTTATAGGAAATATCCTTGCCGATCTTGCTTCATAACCAAGCTTGAAGGCCAAAACCAATAATACAAAAATCAAAATTTTCGCTTTTAACGTCATTTAACCGGCAACATTGTGTTGATATAAACTTAATCGATTATTCGTTCGGAACATTATGCCTTGTTTGAGCAAGGCGCAACAAATTGGGCTGAGTGTCAATGCCGGTCGCAACTGTAATAAATGCAGCGCAGTTACTTTAAATGCTGCGGTTGCTTTAAAATAAGGCAGATCATGATAGGCACCCATCTTTAATTCGTATAGAGGAACACTATGGAAAACAAAAAATTCCGCCTGGTCACGCGGAGCGATTTCGACGGATTGGTCTGCGCCGTGTTGCTCAAACACCTCGATATGATCGACGAAATCAAGTTCGTTCACCCCAAGGATATGCAGGATGGAAAAATTGAGGTTGGGCCGTGGGATATCACCACCAACCTGCCCTATGTCGCCTGCGCACACATGGTATTCGACCACCATGCCTCCGAAACCATCCGCAATACCGGCGAATATGACAATTACGTCAACCACCCCGATGCGCCTTCTGCCTCGCGCGTGGTATTCGAACATTTCGGCGGATACAAGGTGTTCCCGCCCGAATGGGATTACATGGTGGCCGCCGTGGATAGCGCCGATTCCGCTCAATTCTCGCGCGAAGAAATCCTTCACCCCACCGGTTGGGTGCTGCTCAATTACCTGATGGATTCGCGCACCGGCTTGGGGAGATTCCGCGACTTCCGCATTTCCAATTACGATTTGATGATAGAGTTAATCGATTATTGCAAAACACACGATATCGAACAGATCATGAAACTTCCTGACGTGAAGGAACGGGCCGATCTGTATTTCGAGCAAGAAGAGAAATTCAAGGCGCAAATAAAATCATGCTCGACTGTGCATAAAAACCTGGTGGTGCTTGACCTGCGCAACGAGAAAACCATCTATGCAGGCAACCGTTTCATGATCTATGTCCTGTTCCCGGAATGCAATATATCCATCCATGTGCTATGGGGAGTGAAGCAGCAAAACACGGTGTTCGCCGTCGGAAAATCCATCACCAACCGCACTTCAAAAACCAATATCGGCGAGTTGATGCTGCAATATGGCGGCGGTGGGCACGAGAACGCCGGCACTTGCCAAGTGGAGAACGATCAGGCGGAAGCGGTGCTGGACAAGCTGGTTGCCAAAATCAACGCGGACGGTTGAACTGCGGCACCCAACCGGCTCCTGTCAATTTTGCGGCAAAGAATAGGGTAGCGACAGGAACTGCAATGTATCGCCCTGCATGGATTTCCAATGCACCGTTTGTGATTCGCGGCTGGAAATTTGCACCACCGCCAGCACGTCATAGCCGCTGCCCGGTGCGGGCGAAACGTTGGCAATCATGCCGCTGGCTTGGCCTTCCATTTCCGCGCTGAATAGCTCGTCGCCCGGCTGGGGCGCTTCGCTACTATCGAGATGCGCGAGGTACATGCGCCGCTTCGCTTTGCCGAGGTATTGCATGCGCGCCACGATTTCTTGGCCGGGATAGCAGCCTTTCTTGAAATTCACGCCGCCGAGAAGCTCTAAATTTGCCATTTGCGGCACGAATTGTTCCTGTGTTTTCGGCAGGATGACGGGGATGCCGGCATGGATGCTGAGCCAATCCCAGCATACGCTGCCAACCGGTTGCGCGTGCTGGCTGAGCGCGTGCCAGAGGGTCGGCGCGTATTGTGCGGTGGCACTGACCTGGAAGCGTGTATCGCTGAATTTCAGCACACCCAACTGCCCGGCATCAATGAAACCAAATGGCAGTTGAGGTAGTTCGCCGAACTGCCCGCTCAGAATTTCCTGCGCATTTTTGCCCGACAGCCCCAACGAAACGATCTCGTCGCTTGCGTCGGTAATCTTCACCTTGGCGCGCAGCACGTACATGCTGAGTTTTTTGCGTATCGGCTCGCACAACGCACGCGGCAACTGCAGCAGATAGTCGCCACCATTGCGCCAGATCAACATGGTCGCCAGCATGCGCCCTTTTGGGGTGTTCAGGCTGCTGAGTTGCGCGCGGCAGGCATCGGCTTCGCGGATATCGCTGCTCAGCATATTTTGCAGGAAAGATTGCGCGTCTTCACCGGAAACGCGAAGCGTGCCGAATTGGCCCAAATCACACAGCACGGTGCTCCCCGCCGTTGTAGTCAGTTCAGCGGTAATGTTGCCAAAATGCTGCGCCCTGTCTGCGTCGAAAATTGCTCCTTGCTGTTCAAGGAATTGTTTCCAGTCTGGATTCATGGCGTAGTGGTATGAGAAGCGCCGTACCGGTAACTTACCGGAACGGCGCGATTGATCGAATTATATTGAACTTCAGGCGAAAGTGTCGATGCGCCCGCCTTTTTTTTCGCCTTCCATGAACTGGATGCCTGGTGGCCCTGCATTTTCCTGCGGCTTGGTTTCAGGGCGCTCGGTATTGATGTTCTGATCTTTGGCGCGGCTCATTTGCTGCGCCTGTTCCGACAGTTTCACTACCGTGGAATCTTTTTGTTTATCCGTCTGTTGATCATTTTTCAGCCCGGATGGTTGAGGTTGCGGGCTGTTTACAATTGCGCCGACGGAGGTGGCAATAGCGTTACTGATCTCCATGATCCGCTCCTAAAATAAAGCTACGCCGGTAACCCTACTCGTTTTCATTATGCACGGCAAGCAAAATATTGGGCAAATATATGCGCAAGCTATCGTGTAAAATAACGCCATCAAGATTTACAAGGCTTAACAAAGTAGCAAGCGGCGTACTTTGGAATTATTGAAATTGTTCACCGCCTCCTGTGGATATGCCAATGATATGAATAATCGATCCTTCATTCTTCCAAAACCAGTCGGCGACATCCTGTCGATTCTGCCGGGATATCCGAAAACTCTTCTATTTGTCCATGCAGTCAATCTGGCGTTGGGAAATACTCTTCATTCAGAAGTGATGCAGCCCCTGCGGGATAAGTTGATCAGCATCCGTGTAACCGATGCGGGAGTAGCATTTTATTTTTTTCTTGGCCCTAAAGGTTTGGTTGCCTGCCGACGTAACAGGAACCCGGATCTGACCATCAGCGCCAGCGCCCACGATTTTCTGATGCTTGCACTGCGCAAAGAAGATCCGGATACACTCTTTTTCAGCCGCCGCCTCTGTATGGAAGGCGACACCGAGCTCGGGTTGTTATTGAAAAACACCCTGGATGCCATGGAGTTGCCGCCTTTCAATTTAAGGTCGCTATCCCCCCCAAGGATTCTCGCTGAAATCAGAACCAGGCTGCTGAACTGACAGGGAGTTATTCCAAATTTTCGTTAAAAACGACACTAATTCCAATAGTGTAGGAGCGGGCCATGCCCGCGAATATATTGATCGTGGGCATGGCCCACTCCTACAATTAACCGCTGTTTTTAATGCGAATTGGAATTACCTGCCAACCCATTCATTTTTTCTGCAATGATCCATCCGGCAATACCAGGTATTTTTCGCTGCCTGCCTTGTTGCCTTGGATATATTGATCGACAGTGATCTCCTTGCCATCATCGTCGAGCACAATTTCGTAATACTGATAATTCTTGAACACCTCCTCGATATTCAAGTTTCCGCCCGGCTTCCAAGGCCGCTGCCCAGGATCGAAATATTCATAGTAGTACGATATCCCGGGTGCCATTTTGCCCACAAGCGAAGCCGCACTGGCTGCAAACGACAGTGAAAGCAGATAAAACATCGCGACAATGCAAACCACTCCCATCATCCCAAACCTGCTCATATCAGGGCGTTGAAAACCACGAGATATCGCCTGTACCGGGCGCAGGGTCTGCTTTTTCCGCAAAGCCGAAACAGAGGAGACCATGTTGTCACTCATCGCCCTGATCCCGCGCCACATCATGCTCGCCTGTCGATACCTCATATTTCACCGGCTCAAACCAGGCCAGTTTTTCCCTGAGCGTAACGACCCCGCCGACGATAATCAGGGTCGGCGCTTGCGGTTTTTCAGCCTCTGCGATGTTTGGCAACGTTGCCAGTGTCCCGGTGATAACGCGCTGGTTCTGCGTTGTTCCCTGTTGCACGATCGCGACCGGGGTGCTGTCGGGCAGGCCGTGCTCGACGAGTTTGGCACAGATCGTATCGAGGCCGTGCAACCCCATATAGAACACGATGGTCTGGCTTGGGCGCGCCAGCGCGTCCCAGTCGAGGTTCATGCTGCCGTCTTTCAAGTGTCCGGTCACAAAGACGCAGGACTGCGCATAATCGCGGTGCGTCAGCGGAATGCCCGCATAGGTTGAGACACCGGATGCCGCCGTGATGCCGGGCACGACCTGGAACGGGATGCCGTGTTCGGCGAGGGTTTCGATTTCTTCGCCGCCGCGTCCGAAGATGAACGGGTCACCGCCTTTGAGTCGCAACACGCGCTTGCCTTCCTTGGCCAGGCGCACCAGCAGCGCATTGATTTCTTCCTGTGGCATCGTGTGGTCGGCGCGTTTCTTTCCGACGAAAATACGCACCGCATCGCGCCGCGTCATTTCGACGATGGGTTTGGAAACCAGGTTGTCGTACACCACAACATCTGCCTTCTGCATCAGGCGCAAGGCTCGGAAAGTCAGCAGATCCGGATCACCGGGGCCCGCGCCGACCAGATACACCTCGCCGCGCTGTTCTGTGCTTTCATTATTCAGTTGGCTGATCAGCATGGCTTCCGCACCCGCCTCGTCACCCGCCAATACTTTTTCGGCGATTGCGCCTTCCAGCACGTTCTCCCAGAAGATGCGCCGCATGGGCGGATTGGTGATGCGCGCCTTGACGGGGCCGCGCAGCCGCGCGCAGAACGCGGTCAGGCGGCCATAGCCTTGCGGGATCATGGTTTCCAGTTTGCCGCGCAGCATGCGGGCAAGCACCGGCGATGCCCCGCCGCTGGAGAACGCCACCATCAGCGGCGAGCGATCCATGATCGACGGCATGATGAAGGTGCACAAGTCGGGGTTATCGACCACATTCACCGGAATGTTTCGCGCGCGCGCCTCCCGTGAAACATCCTGATTGACCGAACTGTCGTCGGTTGCGGCGATGACCAGCACTGCGCCGTCGAGATGGCCGGGTTGAAAACGTTGAGTGATGCATTCGACACCGGGCAGGCTGGTAAACGCGTCGAAGAATTCCGGGGCAACCGCTCTTATCGTCGCACCCGCATCCAGCAGCACCGACGCCTTGCGGTGCGCGACTTCGCCACCG
The DNA here is from genome assembly GCA_049294375.1 of Gallionella sp. Taxonomy (GTDB): domain Bacteria; phylum Pseudomonadota; class Gammaproteobacteria; order Burkholderiales; family Gallionellaceae; genus Gallionella. Next base: position 9,834 of record JBAQCT010000014.1, read on the forward strand.
CCTACGACCAGGCACAAGCGGCCTTTAACATTCATAAAAATCGGTAAGAAATCCATTCTGAACCTTTAAATTTGTTTGCTGCCAGCACCCGGTTGTTACGACAATTACTACAGGCTAAGCCGGAACCAATGTAGGTCGGGCTATGCCCGACATGGTGGGCATAGCCCACCCTACGGTTTCAATTTGCCTCAGTGACTAGTACCGGCCGAGCGCATAATCTTATTGTAGACGTTGTACTTGCCGGAGGGTTTTTTCATCGGCAGGCGCTTGATCTCCTTGAGCGTGGCCGCATCGTAGATCAGCAGCCAGCCGTCATCTTCCCAGATGCTGACCAGCACGTACTTTCCGTCACGGGTGAACTCGACGTGCGCCGCCGTCTTGCCCGGCATCGGGCGCAGAACCTCCTTCATTTCCAGCGTGCGCTTGTCGATGATGTGCATCACGTCACGGTTGTCCGTGCTATTGAACCCATCGGTCCAAGCATAGGGGGAATTCTCGTGGCTGCGCATGAAGAAACCGCCGCCGAGCGTCTTGATCTGTTGGATCGTCTGCCATGTAGTCATGTCGATCACGCTCACCACCGGCTCTTTCAGGTTGGGGGTCGCCAACACCGGCTTGCCCTGGTATTCCCATGTGATGCCCGAGCCCAGATGCGGCATGCCCGGCAAATCGAGTACCGCGACTTTCTTGCCGGAGTTGAGATCGATCACCAGCCCTTTCTTGCCATCCCGCGCCGCGCCGATCATATGGCGATAGGACAGGTCGAAGAAGAAGTCATCCAGATAGTCGTCGGTGGCGATGCGGCGCACGGGGAAGTCCTTCGCGCCATAGGGTATCTCCCATACCTCCTTCGCATCCTTCAGCGCCGCGACGAAACTGCCGCGCGGTTCGGCCTGATACACGGCGGACACTCGCGAGCTCTTGCCGTCCTGCCCGGCGACCGGGATCACCTTGATTAGCGAAAGATCTTCCGCGCTCAGGAGAACCAGGGAATGCGGCAGGTAATTGCCCACCAGCACCGTCTTGCCATCGCCGGACACGGCGACGTTGCGTGTGTTGATGCCGGCGCGTATCTCGGCCACCATCTTCAGGTTGTAGATATCGAATTTGCTGACCCAGCCGTCGCGCGACGCGAAATACACGAAGCGGCCATCCGGGCTGAACTTCGGCCCGCCATGCAGGGCGAAGCGTGTCTTGAAGCGATGAATCGGCTCGAATTTGTCGCCGTCCAGTATGGTGGCGCTGTGGTCGCCCAGTTCCACCACCACGAAAAGATTGAGCGGGTCTGCGCCGAATACCGGTTTGCCGGGCAGGCTCTCTTTTATATGTTGCAGGCGCGAAGCGTTGATTTCCTTCTCTCCCCATACGGGCACATTGGGCAGGGGCGTATAGATGTAATCCACCAGCGCCTGGATGTCCTCCTTGGCGAGTTTGCCGGCAAAACCCGGCATCTGGCTGGCGTTGCGCCCTTCGGCGATGGTCTTGAACGCCTCGGGGCGGCGCAGGCGCGCAAGGTTTTCCGGCAGCAGCGCCGTGCCCGCGCCGCCCAGGCGGTCGGGGCCATGGCAGGCCGCGCAGAAATCTGCGTAAGTTTTTTCAGCCGGTTGCACTGCCGCCGCCTCGAATGCCAGCAGCAAACCAATTAGAGAGAAGCAGGTAAACAGCGTTTTTTTCATCATTTTCAACTTTCAGTCACTATCGTATCGGCAATGCCGATTTCCTCATCATCCAGATAACAGGCCGGATCTTCCGCCCACGGGTCGCCGCTCACCTGCCAGGCGCGCACCCGTGTATTGCCGCCGCAGATATTGAAATACCGGCATGCGCCGCAGCGCCCGCCTACCTTGCGCGGATGCGCCTTCAGCCCGGCCATGATGGGATCGGAGGTATCCGCCCAGATCGCCGAAAACGGTCGCTCGCGCACGTTGCCGAGATTATAGTTCCACCACATGGTATCCGGGTGGACATTGCCCAGGTTGTCGATATTGGCGACATTCACGCCGGACGAATTCCCGCCCCATTGTTCGAGCTTGGCGCGGATGTGGTCTTCGAGATGCGGAAAGTTCTTGCGCACCCATAGCAGCAGATACACGCCGTCTGCGTCGTTGTTGCCGGTGACGAATTCCTTGAGCTTGCCCTGCTGCTGATATTGCCAGCAGGCATCGAACAGCATATCCATCGCCTGCCGCGTGGCTTTATGATACACGTCGTGCTTGCGGTTCTTGTTGCCGCGCCCGGCGTAGTTGAGGTGCGACAGGTAGAACTTGTCCAGCCCTTCATCTTCCATCAGGCGCAGCAACCCCGGCAGGTCGTGCGCGTTATCCTGCGTCAGGGTGAAGCGGATGCCGACCTTGATGCCGCGCTGCTTGCACAGGCGGATACCGTGCATGGACTTGTCGAACGCGCCCACCATGCGGCGGAACTCGTCATGGGTTTTCTGGATGCCGTCCAGGCTCACCCCGACGTAGTCGTACCCGATCGCCGCGATGTTTTCGATGTTGCTCTCGTCGATCAATGTGCCGTTGCTCGACAGGGCGACATAGAATCCCATCCCTTTTGCGCGCCGCGAAATCTCGAAAATGTCCGGGTGCAGCAGCGGCTCCCCGCCGGACAGGATCAGCACCGGCACGCGGAAACGCTTCAGGTCATCCATCGTCGCGAATACTTCCGGCGTCGACAGTTCGCCCGCGAAGTCCTTGTCCGCCGAGATCGAATAGCAGTGCTTGCAGGTCAAATTGCAGCGCCGGATCAGGTTCCAGATCACCACCGGGCCGGGCGGATTGCGCTTCGCGCCCAGCGGCGTCGGCTGGGCGATTTCCTGCATAAATTGTGAGATGCGGAACAAATTATCCTCCGATGCGCAAGCCGGTTTTCTTCAGGATGCGCGTGCTGTAAAGAATCTCATGGCCGCGGTCGGCGGCGCCGATCAATCCGGCGATGCGGCGCACCAATTCCTCCACCTCGCTGCGGTCATGCCCATGCACCATGGCAAAAAAATTGTAAGGCCAGTCCGGTAAATGGCGCGGGCGCTGGTAGCAATGGCTGACGAACTCCAGCGCGCCGACCTTCTCGCCCAGCTCGTCCACCTTCTCGTCCGGAACGTCCCACACCGTCATGCCGTTCGCCTTGTAGCCCAGCGCATAATGGTTGGGCACCACGCCGATGCGGCGGATCATCCCGGATTCGAGCATGCGCCGCATGCGCGCCATCACTTCTTCGGCAGGAATGCCCACCTGCCGCGCCACCGCATGATAGGGCTGCGGCTCCAGCGGCAAGCCGGACTGGGTAGCCAGCACAATACGGCGATCAACTTCGTCAAGCGGCGTTTCCATTTTCATACCGCGAGCCTCAGCCCGATGAAATATTCTTTAATTTTTGGCATGTCATACACCGGATAGCCGGTTTCCCGCTCGATCCTTTCGATCGTCGCCGCATGTTGCCCGGGCGTCTCCGTGGCCAGCACGAACCACATGCTGAGCACATGGTCGCGCGCATAGTTATGCGCCACTTCCGGTACCGCATTCACAATTTCCGCCACCCGATCAAAATCGGACTCCGGTATTTTCATCGCCGCGAGGCTCAGGCTGCCGCCCATGCGCTCGGCATGGTACATCGGGCCGAAGCGGGACAGGATTCCACCTTTCAGCAACAGATCAATTCTGGAAATCAGCTCCTGCTCGGTGGTGTGCAAACGCGCCGCAACCTCGGCAAAAGGGCGGTCGCAGACCGGGAAACCGCCTTGCAACTCGTTGATGATGGAGCGATCCAGTTCGTCCATCTGATGCTCAACCCGCGTTGGCGGGCACGACTCGCCGAGTCCCTGCGTATTTCAATGCCGGATCTGCTACATAACGCGCCCCGCATTGCTTGAAGCGGCGGCAACTGAACAATACTTCGTGCGCAACATTCTCCAGACCGCACTGTTCCTTCAGCAAATCAACGAAACCCAGCACTTCATCGCGGTGCCTGCCATGAATCATCGTGAACAGGTTATAGCGCCAGACCGGCAAGCAACGCGATCGCCGGTAGCACAAGGTAACGGAATCAAAACTGCCGAGGCGATACCCCAGCGCACTCACCTGGTCATCCGGGATATCCCACACCACCATCGCGTTGGCGTGATAGCCAAGCTCATGGTGGCGCACCACCACCCCCATGCGCTTGATGACACCCTGCTCCAGAAGATATGAAAGGCCGGCGATGACTTCATTTTCCGCGAGCCCGATGCCTGCACCGATTTCTGCAAAGGGGCGCGGCACCAGCGGCAACCCATGCTGAATTGCGCCGATGAGCGCAGTTTCAAATGATTGCGGCAATGCACGGCATGGCTGCGGCGCCACACCGTTTGCGCCATTCAGAATAGCGGTGCTACCCCCGCTATGCGGTCGTGACAGATCGAAACCGAGATCAATATGAAAGCCCTCAAGCATCGGCAAATGCAGTGGCCGATAGCTGGTGCGACGCTCGATTTCGCCCAACACTTCCAGTATCCGCGCTTCGTTTGCGGCGGTGACGACAAACCACAGGTTGTAGTGATGCTCGCGCTCGTAGTTGTGATTAACTTCAACATAACTGCTGACTAGTTGAGCCACCTCATCCAGTTTTTCCACTGGAACGGCCAGTGCGGCCAGCGTGCTGGAGCCAATGCTGTGCGGCCTGAACACAGCGCCCACCCTGCTTACCTTTCCACAAGCCTGAAGCCGGGTTAATGTCTCCAGCACGTCGGCTTCGCTTACGCCCAGACGCCCGGCGATCACGCCAAAGGGTGCGGGCGCCAGAGGAAAGTCACGCTGAAAATCGTTGAGCAGATGAGGTTCGAGGTCGGTCATTGCAAAACCATCACAACCCGGTGCGGTGCGCGCGGTGCGTAAAGAAAATACCACTTGGCTTGTCGGCAGGCAGCTCGCCGATTTTCTCGAAGGTTTCGGTGTCATAAATACCCAACTTATTCTCATCGCGCGCGGAAACCCAAATCTGCTCCCCACGCGGTGTAAATTCCATATGCATTATCGCCTTGCCCGGTTTCAGCGTTTTCACGATAGTGCGGCTCGGCACATCGATCACCTGGATCGTATCGTTGTGCGGGAAGGCAAAATTTACCCATACCTGGCGATTATCGGGGCGCGCCACGACAAACACAGGTTGTCCATGAACGGGAATGCGCCCGACCTCCGCCCATTTATCCTGCTCGATGACCAGTACCTCGTGCCGCCCCACTGCGGGCACCAGCAACTCATTGCCGGTTGCCGCCCAGCCTTCGAGGTGCGGCATCTTATATACCGGCAGTTTCTGCTCGCCCTTACCGTAGCCGTTCAATACCCGCTTCACGCCCGCTTCCATGTTCCACATATCCAGCAACGCCAAGCCATCCTCGCCAAACAGCCCGGCCAGGTAATAGCGGCCATCGGCGGTAATCATGGCATCGTAGGGCTCCTTGCCGACATTCCGGAATTTTGTCACCAACGGTTTGGAAGGCGTGCGCATGTCCGCCACCCAGATTTCACCGGCTTCGAACAGGCTGAATGCGAAACGGTTGCCCGGCACATCCACCAGCCCGATCACCTTGGACGGTTTTCCTGCCTGGTCGATGGAAGAAATATCAGCCACCAGATCGAGCGTCTCCGTATCAAAAATCTTTACCCCGCCAGGCGTATAGTTAGCCGCAGCAATGAATCTGCCATCCTGTGAAATCGCGCCGCCGATGCTGTTGCCGGATTGCATCACGCGCTTGACGATGCGCATCTCCAACATATCCACTTTGGTCAAACCACCGTCCCGGCCAAACACATAGGCATAGCGCGCGTCGCGGGAATAATTGAGGGAAGCGTGCGACAGGTCGCCAAGACCGGTAATCTGTCCGAGCCGGGTACGGCGAGTAGTTTCAACTATCTGTACGCTGCCCGTAGCGCGCTCGATGACCACGCCCAAATCGCCCGTGCCGCGCTGCGGCGGGGTGGCAGCGCATCCCGCCAGGGAAAACAGGGCAACGAGCAAAGATAAAATCAAATAGCCGCGCATCTCAGGGTAATCCTTTCTGTAGCATTTGCACGATCCAGCCGGCTTCGGCCTCGGTTAAAAACGGATTCCATGGCGGCATGGTTGTGCCGTTGCGCCCGTACAGGATGGTATCCCTGAGTCCCTCGAATGGCCTTCCCTTAAGTGCCGCAGGCGTAAGCGGCACGCCGAGGCCACCCTCAAAGCGCAAACCGTGGCACGATCCGCAATCCTGACGGACAAGATTGAGCAGTTCCACCTGGCGCGCAGGAATGGGCGCCGCCACGCCTTCAACAACCGAATCACCCCACGTCAAACCCGAGTATGCGAGTAAAAACAGGATGCCTATTCTTGAAAATAACAACGAATTATTTGACATCTTTTTCTCACGCACAAATAGATCGAGTATATCTTGCAAAGCCAGATTTGCCGAGAATCATCGACAACCCGGCAGCTGTCAATCCGACTTGCCTGCCTCGTGCGAGTTCCTCAAGGAAGCTGATAAAGTCAAACGCAAACAGCGCTTATTTTTGCGCAACCAGGTTTCCATCAATCTTTGTCTATCGATTATTTTTGGCGCGCAACTTGGCGAAGCGGAGAAGTCTGCCCAAGTCAGGGACGGGAAAAGACAGGAATCAATAATTAAGCCGATACAAGCTAATACAGAGGGCAGAATTTTATTAGGAATGACAAAGAATAGCAAACGGCCAAGAGGTTTCCCTCTTGGCCGTTTTTGTTAATGAAGCTTTAAATCAAATTACACCTGTGTTACTTCATCCGGAAGTTCACATCACCGCAGACATAGCCATGGTTCTTGCACACGGCTTTTTGTTGAGTTTCATGGCAGTTAAAGCAGGTCTCAGGATTCAAGGGGTGTCCCTTATCCTTTGATGCAATTGACTTGCCATCGGCTATGGCCTTAACGTCCATGATTGGCTTGCCGTCTTTGATGTCTGTTGTAAACGCAGCACCGATCTTTTTGAAGACCAGCACGCCAACTTGACCATCAGGATATTTCTTGCCCTTCTTCTTGTATACATCCATTACTTTAGGATTGATATAAGCCACATATCCACCCGGCTTCACCCCGCAGTAGGTATCCACGGTCGCTTGGAGAATGTCATCGCCGCCCGCGCCGAGAACATTCACGCCGCACTCTGGGAACATATCCAGCGAATAAACCTTTGTCCAGCCATCCCAGTAGTTTTTCGCTGCGGGAGCTGCGGCAGCTGCGGGAGCTGCGGCCTTAGCTGCCGGAGCTGCAGCAAAACCAGGGGCAGCCGAAACCGCCAAAGCCATCAGTGCTGCCAATGCCGTACCAATAATCTTTTTCATGCTTTTTCCTTTATAAGAAATAAAAACCCTGCAAAGAGGTTAAGCCCCCTTTGCAGGTCGATGGATATTAATAAGTATCCGTCATGCCGTTATAGACGTTGAAGTGGCCTGTAGGTGTTCTGAGCCAATCCCCTTTGATACGCTTGATTTCCTTCAGGGTCTTGTCATCATAAATAACCAGTTCGCCGACTTGATCCCATACGGCAACCCAGATTTCGGTGCCCGCCTGGTTGTACTCGAAGTGAGTTACACGGCCATGATCCGCCACTTGCCAGCATGTCTTCTTGGTGTTATCGGCCTTCTCGAAGGCGCAAACGCTGCGCTTGATCTTGTCGTCCGGGTTCAAGGTATGGTCAACCCACACATGCTTGGCTTTCGGATGAGTCTTGACAAACAGTCCGCCGCCGCCAAGGGTCTCTACATTCCGAACAACCTTCCATGCCTCTTTCGGATGCCCCTTCGGATCGCTACCCCAAGCTGCAACCTTGCCTTCTCCCAAGTGCGGAGTCGCGGTAACCGGGCCGAACTTAGGATCTACCCAGTTTGCTCCACGGCCTGGATGAGGCTTCTGGCCGGTCTCAACCTGGGCAATCTGCTTGCCCGTCAGGCTGTCGACGATCACCATCTTGTTCCTCATGTTAGCCGCCATCTGCACGTAACGCTTGGATGCATCCCAGCCGCCGTCATGCAGGAAACGCTCGGTTTCGGCCATCGTGATCTTCAGGTTCTTGATATCCGAGTAATCGATCGACCAGATATATCCGGCTTCCTTGATATTGGCGATCCACACGGGATCATGGTGCCCGGCAATAATGGCCGCTACACGCGCTTCATTGACAAACTCATTCGTGTCATAGGTAAACGAACGGGTGCTGACGAGCTTCTTGGGTTCCAGTGTCTGGCCGTCGAGGATGGCGAACTGAGGTGGCCAGTAGCAACCGATAATGGCCAGCTTGTCCACGAAATCGCCTTTCTTGCCCTTGTACTTGCTGGAGTCGATGCTTCGCGCGTCATGACATGTTTTTACTTCTGCCACCACGCCGGGTTTATCCATCCAGAGGTCGATCATGGTTGCCTTGCCGTCGCGCCCGATGGAGTAGAAATACCTGCCCGATGCGGAAGAGCGAAGAATATGAACCGCAAAGCCCGTATTCACGATATTCACGACTTCCTTGGTATCGCCGTCAAGAATGGCTACCTTGCCGGCATCCCTCAAGACAACACCGAAATAATTCTTCCAGTTTCTGGTGTGCTCTGGCTTCTTGGGTCTCTTGTCTTCCGGAACGATAAGCTTCCAGGATTCCTTAATTTCTCCCATCCCCAATTCTGGCGGTGCAGGAGGTGGCTGCATGACGAAGTTCGCAAGAAGCTTTATGTCTGCTTCCGACAGTTCACCGCTGCCAAAAGCCGGCATACCGCCGCCCGTTCCATTGGTGATAAATACCCCCACTACGTTTGCATCGTAATTTTTCTTTTTCAGATTTTCGTCGGTGATATTAGGGCCTGTAGCGCCTTTCCTCAATGTCCCGTGGCAACCTGCGCACCGGTTAAAATACATCTTCGCAGCCTTACTCATATCCTCAGCAGACATTCCTGCCGCCGGTGCCGCCGCCGGCGCTGCCGCATTGCTGATACCGATATTCGCCATCATGAATGCTGGCATCAACAAACCATACAACAATGACCTCTTCATAGTTTCCCTCCCTTAAGGTAGTAATAACACTCAGTAACGCGCATGATACGCCCGGCAATGGTCGTATAAAAGAAATAGCGTGTCAAGACAAAAATAGCGTGTGTCGCGGGTTTTTAAATACGTGCCATTAAAAATCAATTTTTGAAGCATGCTTGCCCGCCAATGAAAGAGGATTTCCGTGGGAAGCCTCAATATGGCAACCCCCACTTTTTGAACGACAAAACGGTTTACCCGCGAGTTAATTTTCCCGGCATTCCAGTATAAATGCCGCCTGCTCGTCACACCCCAAGTGACTGATTAAATACGGCATCGTTTCCTGTAATATGCCATGCAACACCCATGGCGGATTGACAATGAACATCCCGCTACCGTGCATGCCAAAACCTTCTGGATCGTGAGCACGCACGTTGAGCGCAACATGCAGCCAGTTTTCCGTCGGTATTTCCTTAAGCTGCCCGGGCAACTGTTTCGCTTCCGCACGCTGCAACTGGGGATACCAAATCGCATAAATCCCGTTGGCAAAGCGCTTCAGCCCTTCGCGCAACGCCGCTATCACGCGCCGGTAATCCTGCTTATCCTCATAGGGTGGGTCGATCAACACCAGCGCGCGGCGCGGTGGCGGAGGCAACAAGGCCTTCAGCGCGCCAAAACCGTCCGCAGCCTGAATCAGCGCCTGCGCTTTGTGCCCCGCGAAGTTCTCTCGCAAAATTTCGCTATCGGTCGGATGAAGCTCGAACAGCCGCATCCGATCCTGTTCGCGCAACAATTCCAGCGCGATCAGTGGCGAGCCCGGATAGAGTTTCAACTGCCCATCCGGGTTGAAGCGTTTCACCAGTTCGACATATTCGGCCAGTGGTGCAGGCAAATCGTCGCGCAGCCACAATCGCGCAATGCCGCTTTCATATTCTGCATTCTGCGCGGCATAGCCGCTATCCAGCGCATAACAACCCGCGCCGGCATGGGTGTCGATGTACCAGAACGGCTTGTCTTTCTGTGCCAGATAACGCAGCAACTGCACCTCGACAAAGTGCTTCAACACATCGGCGTGGTTACCCGCATGAAAGGCATGGCGGTAGCTCAGCATGAATTTTGAACCGGATATTGTGCAGCGCAGGATTGTGCCATGTCGCCCGGATAATGTGCCATATGGCTGTCAGATCAAACCCTGAATTTGCTAAAACCGCAGTTACCACCTGTAGGAGCGCAATTTATCGCGCGATTGGCCAAGCAGCTATCGCGCGATAAATCGCGCTCCAACAACAGGTTCATCCAGTAAGGCGCAATATGGGCTTGAGAGGCGCCTTTACACCTCAACCAACGCCGCGACACCCGCTGCCGCGATTTGCCCATCCTGGGACGAGCGCACGCCGCTGATGCCCAACCCGCCCACGATGGTGCCATCGATTTCCAGCGGAACGCCGCCCTCGGCGGGAATTACGCCAGGCAATGCGAGGTGGATCAGCCGCCCGCTCAGCACGGCATCTTCGGATGCCTTGGTCGGGCGTTGAAAAGCCACTGCCGCATGCGCCTTGCATATCGCCGTTTCCACGCTACCAAACTGGGTGTCGTGGCTGCGTTGCAGATAAAGCAGATGCCCGCCTTCGTCCACCACGGCGATGACCACGCGCCAACCGTTGCGCTGCGCTTCGGCCTCGGCTGCCGCCGCGACGCGCTTGGCGTTTTCCAGCGTGAGTACCGGTTTGCCAACCACGGTCATTTACCGTCCAATGCTGCAAAGATACGGTCGCGGATACCATCCACGCTGCCTACACCGGAAACGTTCACATATTTTGGCGACTTCGCGTCGCCGGTTTTTGCCCAATCGGTGTAGTAACAAACCAGCGGCTGGGTCTGGTCGTGGTAGACGTGGAGGCGCTTGAGTACCGTTTCTTCCGCGTCATCCGGACGCTGCACCAGGTCTTCGCCGGTAACATCGTCCTTGCCTGCCACCTTGGGCGGATTGAACACCACATGGTAGGTGCGGCCAGAAGCCAGATGCACGCGGCGCCCGCTCATGCGCTTGACGATTTCGCTATCCGCCACATCGATCTCCACCACATAGTCGATGGGGATGCCTGCATCCTTCATCGCCTGCGCCTGCGGGAGGGTGCGCGGGAAGCCGTCGAACAGGAAGCCGCTTGCGCAATCCGGGTTCTTGATGCGCTCCTTCACCAGGTCGATGATGATGTCGTCCGAGATCAGGTTGCCCGCATCCATCACTTTTTTGGCCGCGATACCGAGCGGCGTACCGGCCTTGATTGCCCCGCGCAGCATATCGCCGGTGGAAATTTGCGGGATGCTGTATTTTTCCTTGATGTAATTGGCTTGGGTGCCCTTGCCTGCGCCCGGTGGGCCTAGCAGTATCAGTCTCATTTTTTATTCTCCTCCTCGGATTTGATGGTTGCTTCGAAAATTTGCCGTGCCGCCTGTAAATCCTGTTCGGTATCCACGCCGGCGGGCGGAGCTTGTTCCGCGATGGTCACGCCGACCTTGTATCCATAATACAGCACGCGCAATTGTTCCAGCGCCTCGAAGCGCTCGATCGCCGTCGGCGCAAGCTGACCGTAGGCGCGCAGGAAAGCGGCACGATAAGCGTAAATGCCGATATGACGCAGCACGGGCAAGTCATCCGGCAACTCCCCGCCGCCTGCCGCAAACACATCGCGCGGCCATGGGATCGGCGCGCGGCTGAAATACAGCGCATTGCCCCGTTGGTCGAGCACGACTTTGACGATATTGGGATTGCGCATCGACGCTTCGTCATGAATCGCATGGCAGGCCGTGGCGACCGCACATTCCGGGTGCAGATATAGATGCGTCGCGACGGAGCGGATCAATGCGGGCGGTATCAGCGGTTCGTCGCCCTGTACATTCACCACGATAGTATCGTCCGGCCAGCCTTGTTGCTCGACGACTTCGGCGATGCGATCCGTGCCGCTGGCGTGGCTTTCTTTTGTCAGGCAAACCTTGAAGCCATGCTCGCGCACAACGTTGGCAATCGCGTGATGGTCGGTGGCGATCCAGATTTGTTGCGCGCCGCTTTGCGCGGCCCGTTCCGCGACCCTCACCACCATCGGTTTCCCGGCAATCGGCAGCAGCGGTTTTCCGGGCAGACGTGTAGAAGCGTGACGTGCCGGAATAACGACGTGGAAATCCACGCTCAAACCTTCTCGGCCTCTTCGGCAGTCAGTTTGCGCGCCTCGTCGGCCAGCATCACCGGAATATCGTCTTCGATCTTGAAGGCCAGCCGGTCGGCCTTGCAGATCAATTCCTGCGCGATTTTCTGATAGACCAGCGGGGATTTGCACAGCGGGCAAACGAGGATATCAAGCAGTTTTGCATCCATGGGATTCTATCTTTCGCAGTAGGTGGTCGATCAGCTTCGAATCGATTTGTGCATCCACGCGCAACACCCAATATCGGGCATCGGCGAATGTGGCGCATTTTACCGCATCTTTTTCGGTCAGGAGTATCGCATCGCACCCGGTGAAGGCGAGATCGGTCTCGATGTAGGGATGATGGTCCGGAAAAGCGTGTGGTGTAAAAGAAATGCCAAGCGCCTGCAAATGCTTGAAAAAGCGCTGCGGATGCCCGATACCGGCGACGGCATGATTGTTCAGTGTGTGAAAATAGTCGGCAGTAGCCGTTTTGTCGGGGTCAAGCAGGTTAAAAAAGATTTCTCCCGACAGGCGCATGACATACTGGCTCGCTGAAGTCTTTCCATCATTCATTATCACGGCATCCACTGTATTCAAGCGCGATACCGGTTCGCGTAGAGGGCCGGCGGGAAGCATAAAGCCATTTCCGAAGCCGCGCGCGCCATCGACGACCGCGATCTCCACATCCCGCTGCAAACGGTAATGCTGCAAGCCGTCGTCGCACAGCATGACATCGCACTGCGGATGCGCCTGCAGGGCAGCCTGCGCGGCGGCTACGCGATCTTCACCGATCCACACCGGGCAAAGATTACGTCGCGCCATCAGCAGCGGCTCATCGCCCACTTGCCGCGCATCGCTGTTCGCATCGACCCGTTGTGGCTGTTGCGCCGCACCGCCGTAGCCTCGGCTAACGATGAGAGGGTGCCAGCCGCGATCAACAAGCTGTTGCGCCAGAGCAAGCGTGAGCGGAGTTTTGCCGGTTCCGCCGACACTAATGTTGCCGATTACGATGACCGGCACGGGCAACTTATGACTGGGCAGAATGCCGCTGCGGTACAGTGCATGGCGCAATGCCACCAGCAGGCGGAACAGCAGGCTAACCGGGAAAAGGATCAAATGCAGCGGAGTTATACGATGCCAGTGATTTTCCAGGCCAGACATGTCTTATCCCGCTTCCATTCCAAAGGGCAAACAAGTGAGCGAGGAAGCCAACGCAATTTCACCGATGAAAGGGGATTGGAATTATTGGGGGGCGTTCTGCGTGGTGAATGTAATGCGCCCGTACCCCGCCAGCCTGGCCGCTTCCATCACGTTGATCACGGACTGGTGCGGCGCCTTGGCATCGGCGTTGATGACGATGGTAGGGTCTACCTGGTCGCCCGCCGCATTTTTCAGGGAGTTGGCCAATTCCGCTACGCCGGTATAAGGCACCCCCTGATTATTGATGGCATAGTGTTCGGAGGAATCCACCGCGACATTGATCGGTTTTACCGTTGCTGCGGATGATTCACCGCCCGCCTGCGGCAGGTTGATCTGCAACTCGGAAAACTTGGCATAGCTGGTGGTCACCATCAGGAAGATCAGGATGACCAACAGCACGTCTATCATCGGAATCAGGTTGATTTCCGGTTCTTCACGGGTGCGTCCGCGCTGGAAATTCATTATTTAACGGCCATAGCTGCCGCCCTCGATGACAAAAACAACTATGTCCGTTCCCCTCTCCCCAACCCTCTCCCGCAAGCGGGCGAGGGGGCGAACGTATCGCTGCGCGAGTTTCATGTTAATCCTTGCGTTGACCGTGTACGATTTCTATCAGCTTGACGGCCTGTTGCTCCATTTCGATGATCAGGCTATCCACCTGTGAACGGAAGTGCCGGTAGAAAATCATGCTGGGTATCGCCACGATCAGGCCAAAAGCCGTGTTGTACAAGGCTACCGATATGCCGTGGGCAAGCGTTGCCGGATTGTTGCCCATCGCGGTTTGCGAACCGAAGATTTCGATCATTCCCACCACCGTGCCAAACAGCCCGAGTAACGGGCTGATCGAGGCGATCGTGCCGAGGGTGGTCAAGAAACGCTCCATATCGTGCGCAACTTTCCGCCCCGCCTCCTCGATGGAATCCTTCATGACTTCGGGCGGGCTTTTTATATTCCGGAGCCCGGCGGCGAAGATACACCCCAGCGGCGAGCTTTCCGCAAGCCGTGCCAGCATACCGTCGCTGACGCCGCGCTGTTTCATCTCCTTGATGACTTCATCCAGCAACGAGGGGGGAGATACGCGGCCCGTGCGCAAGAAAATCAGGCGCTCGACGATCAGGCCAACTGCTATGATGGATGCCAGAATCAAAAACCAGATCGGCCAGCCGGCCGCTTCTACAATTGCAAACACGTGGACTCTCCAAATATGCTTAAATTAAACAGGCTTAAGGGAACCCTTAAAATTTCAGTTCGCAACTGTATCGCGTCATGCTGACTTGAGCAACATTTGTCGGGGAACCATCAGGATCCACTTCTGCTGTATTTTGCTAACTGGTCATTCAAAAAGGGTATTTTTGTTTACCCACAAAATCTGTGGATAACTTTGTGGATATTCCCTGACGACGAATATATAACTCGGCGTGATATAAGGATTTTTATTACTTTGCCTATTTTTTATATGACAACAAAATTCATAATAAACAACACGTTATCGTAAGTCGCCCGCTTTGTTGAGGAACGCTGTGGCAAGAAATGGCGGATTTCCTTGTTTTGTGGATTATTTGGAATTGTCAATATGCCGTTCGACCTATTTTTCGAAGAAAAAACCCGCGTTTTGCGCGTCGCGGAACTCAACTTTGCAATCAAGCAGTTGCTGGAAAGCAACGTCCCGTTACTATGGGTGCGCGGTGAAATCTCCAATCTGGTGAAGGCCGCTTCCGGCCATTTTTATTTTTCGCTGAAAGACGATCAGGCACAAGTTCGCTGTGTCATGTTCCGGCATAAAAACCAATTATTGAGTGAGCCGGTCGGCAATGGACAACAGGTTGAAGTATTAGCGGTCGCTACTCTATATGAACAACGCGGCGATTTTCAGTTGACTGTCGAACAGATGCGTCCGTCCGGGCTGGGCGTATTGTACGAACAATTTGCGCGACTGAAACAATTGCTGGAAAGCGAAGGACTGTTTGACGCCGCACGCAAACGCGCCCTGCCCGCCTTCCCGAAACGCATCGGCATCATCACCTCGCCACAAGCCGCCGCGTTGCGCGACGTGCTCACCACCTTGAGAGCCCGCATGCCCGGTATGCCGGTCGTGCTCTATCCCACGCCCGTGCAAGGCACCGGCAGTGCGGAAAAGATCGCGCAGGCTATCGCGGCAGCCAACCGGCGCACGGAATGCGACGTGCTGATCGTCTGCCGTGGCGGCGGCAGCATCGAAGACCTCTGGGCATTCAACGAAGAAGTCGTCGCACGCGCCATCGCCGCCAGCGAAATTCCCGTCATCAGCGGCGTCGGACACGAGACCGACTTCACCATCGCCGATTTCGTCGCCGACGAACGCGCCCCGACTCCGACCGCCGCCGCACAACGCGTCGCACCGGATCGCCATGCGCTGCTCAGAGGCTTGCGCAACACCGCGCAACACCTGCAACGCGCGCAACGCAACCGCTTGCAGAACACCATGCAGTCGCTGGATTATTTGCAGCGCCGCCTCGTGCACCCCGCGCAGCAGTTGCAGCGCCAGACGCAGCAACTGGATCAACTGCAACAGCGCATGCAGCGCGCCTTCACCCACCGCAGGCAGCAACAACACTGGCAATGGCAAGCGCTGGCGCAACGGCTGCGCGCTACGGGTGGCAGCTTCGCCCGCCTGCACGATAAGCAAGACAGCCTCGCGCAACGCCTGGTCAAGGCGATGCGCACAACGCAAGCGCAACGCGCGGGGCGCGTGGAAAATTTCGCGCAACACTTGATTCTGCTCGACCCGAAACAGGTACTGGCGCGGGGTTATAGCCTGGTGCAGGATGCCAGTGGTGGGGTGGTGTCGGATGCTAATCAGCTGGAGATTGGCGCGGGGTTGCGGGTTACGTTTGCGAAAGGGTGGGCGCGGACGGAAGTGAAAGAAAAGGGGAGTGAATAGATTGCAAGTACCGTTCGTGGTGAGGTATCGAAGGGTGTGGTGTGCTGGCTAATATCCCCTCTCCCTTGCAGGGAGAGGGCTAGGGAGAGGGTAGAAATTTTGATTTCATGCCGTATGTTTTGATGTGCGTGGAAAATCAAAGTCAACACCGCCGGGGGTAGCCCGGCAGCTAGTCACCTTCTTTTGCTTCGCCAAAAGAAGGTAACCGAAGAAAAGGCGACCCCGGTTTGCCGCCCCCTGCGGGGGTTCCCTCGCTCAGGGGGCTAAAAGCAAAAAACCAAACCTTAAAATCGGGTGGGCAACAAGGCCTATATATTTCGGCATATATCAATAAAATGTTTTTGCTGTTATGTTGCGTGCTATGAATTTATAGCCCCCCGTGTTACTTGAACGGGGGCGGTTGTGAGCTTAAAGTGTGTCGCTGTAATTTGGATTAACAGGGGGTGGAGCATGACATCGGCAAGTATATGTAATGGTTTTGAAAATGCTCCACAACGGATCAAGGGGGCACTACAAGATATGGTTGCCGACATGAATCGTCGTCAAGCCTCCGCCGATCCGCACAAAGTACTTGGAATCCGCACTGGCTTTGCCGATTTGGATCAAATTATTTCTGGTATTCGGCCTGGTAGTCTTATCGTTATAGCTTCTAGCCCTTCAATGGGTAAATCCACTCTTGCCCTAAACATAGCTTCTCATGTTGCACTGAATGTAGAGTTGCCAGTTCTGATGTTCAACATGCAAATGTCTGCAATGGCTATCGCTACTAAGTTGACAAGCCAAGTAGGGAATATCGAAACTACACAATTTCGCACTGGAAACTTGGATGAAAATGACATTCAACATCTTGGTGCGGCTATCAAGAAATTGGAGGATGCACCATTTTATGTTGATGAGACTCCAAGCCTGACGGTGGAAGAAATTATTTCTAGGATGCACGATGTCGCCGTGCAGCAGGGGCGTCTCGGCCTAGTTGTTATTGATTATCTCCAATTGATGGCTCCCATCTACGCAGACGATAATTCAGTCGAAAACCATGAATTTGTTATGTCATCACTGAGAAAAATGGCTCGTGAGACAGACACGCCAATCATTTTACTTTCACAACTTAACCCTAAATTGGAGAAGCGCAGGAATAAGCGGCCCCGCTTATCAGACCTACCTGTGAGCACAATTGGTCAATATGCTGATCTATTGATGTTCTTATATCGGGATGAATGCTATGACCCAAAAAGTGAAGACATGGGTAAGACTGAACTCACTATTGGTAGGCATCGTTATGGTGCTACAGGGATGATAATTCTAGGGTCAACGAGATTGAAATTTAGTGAGTTTTCTAATATCAGCGATCATGGAATGTCATAAGCAGTCGCTCCTAGAACCGAGTCACCTTTATTTTTATCAAGAACTAGCTAAAGTTCCGAAAAAGCGGGGGGTATATGCGTGGTACTTTCGCGAAGTTCCTCCCCATGTCCCGATTGAAAAATGCCGCAAATTTGAAAATCACACTCTGCTTTACGTAGGTCAGGCAAGCAAACAGACACTGCATGACCGTATTCGGAATCACTATTGCGGTAAAGCTTGCAGCTCGACTCTTCGATTGACCATCGGTTGCTTGCTTTCTGAAGAATTAAAAATTCAATTACATTGTATTGGTAGTAGCGAAAACAAGTTCAAGTTTGATAATGAAGAAAAATTATCGATCTGGATGAAACAAAATGCCTTTGTTGTATGGATTGAGGATTCTGATCCACGGAAATTGGAGAAAGAAATTATTACCGATCCTAATTTTTCTTTGCCTTTAAACCTAGCTAATAACCATGCACACCCATTTCACGAAACACTCAGCTCTATTCGTCGCGAGTGCAAGACGCTTGCGAGAAAGCGACGATTGGAGTTGGTAAAGGAAAGTTAGACTATTCTAATAGGAGGGAGTTATGGCGGATTCTGTTTGTCAAGGATGCGGTAAAAAAACATCTTCACCAAAAAAGTGCAATAAATGCGGAAAAGTCCTTTGTTATAGCTGCGTGAATAAAGGGAATAATGGCTCTACTGGACAATGCCAACATAAACCGGGTGGCACTCCAAAGTGTAGCGGTTATTACCACTAGAATAAAAACTGTGGGATATGCTGAAGGACGACGAATTAGAACGGGTCATCGCATTTGATTTTAAGGCATGGTGAGCGCAGCTCTCCATGCTTCGTTGCTTTTGGGGTTTGATTTTCTACCCCCTGAGCGCCGCCTCGATCAGCCGCAAGCAGGCGGAGGTTTAGGCGAGGACTGTCTGAGCGCGTAGCGCGAGTTCCGCAGCCCCGCTTGCTTGGGGTTGATCGAGGGTACCCCGCAGGGGCGGCAAACCGGGGTCGCCTTTTCTTCGGTTACCTTCTTTTGGCGAAGCAAAAGAAGGTGACTAGCTGCCGGGCTACCCCCGGCGGTGTTGACTTACCCCCTCTCCCCAGCCCTCTCCCGCGAGGGGAGAGGGAGCGGTTGTATTTCCGGCGGTGTTGATTTGCTTTCAGCCATTCATGGTTCGATACCTCACCACGAACGGACATATTTGCCGAACCTCTTCCGGCGGTGTTGGTTTACCCCCTCTCCCCACCCTCCCCCATACCAACAAACCATTTTGATGCCCACCCTCATATTGGGTTATATTTAGACCTGACCCATAACCGCAACAGCCCCTGAATTTTGTCCAACACCACTCCCGAAATAACGCTTTCCGCACGCCACTTGACGCGCAGCTTCGGCAGCAGGCAGGTCATTCATGACGTGTCGCTGGAATTGAAGCGCGGCGAGGTGCTGGGCTTTCTCGGGCACAACGGCGCGGGCAAGACCACCACGCTGCAAATGCTGACAGGCTGCCTGTTGCCGGACGATTCCGGAAAAAATAAATGCAGCATCGAAATCTGCGGCATCAGCCTGTTGCGCCAGCCGGTATCCGCCAAGGCGCGCATCGGCTATCTGCCGGAAACGCCGCCGTTATACCGCGAGCTCAGCGTTCGCGATTACCTGATGTTTGCCGCGCGGCTGCGCGGCATGAAATCCGTCGCAGCCGCCGAGGCGCTGGCGAAAACCATGCAGCGTTGCGGCCTGGAAACGGTCGGCAAAAAAATCATCGGCACCTTGTCCAAGGGCTACCAGCAGCGCGTCGGTATCGCGCAGGCCATCATTCACAGCCCCACCGTGATCGTGCTGGATGAACCCACGGTCGGCCTCGACCCCTCGCAGATCCGCGACATCCGCGCCCTGATCCGCGAACTGGGCAACAGCGGCAGCGTGATTATTTCCACACATTTGCTCGGCGAAGTGGAAAGCCTGTGCGACCGTGTGGAAATCATGCAGTCCGGCAAACTGATTTATGGCGGCACCAGCGCGAGCATGCAGCAGCAAGGTCGTATATCCGGCTTCATCGTCAGCCTGCGCAACCCGCCGCCGCTCGGCGAGCTGGAAAATATTCCGGGCATCGACAGCGTGGAGCAGCTTTCCGATACGCAGTTCCGCATCCTGCACAAGCCCGATCAAACTCCCGGCGACGCGCTGCTTGCGCTGGCGGCGCAGCAAGACTGGAAGCTCGATCAGCTCACGCCGTTGCAAGCCACGCTGGAAGAGGTGTTCGTGAAAATAACCGATGCGGAAAAAAATATCGAAGGGGCGTCAAAATGATCCGCCTGCTCGCCATGCGCGAATTGCGCAGCCTGTTCGCGATGCCCTCGACCTGGTTCATGCTCGCCGCGCTGCAATTCATTTTTGCGTGGTTTTTCCTGGCGCGGCTCGATGTTTTCCTAGAAATACAGCCGCAGCTCGCGCAACTCGCCAACCCGCCCGGCGTGACAGTCACAGTCGCGGCCCCGGTGTTCAACACGGTCGCGTTGCTGCTGATGATGATGGTGCCGATGTTTACAATGAGGATGATCGCCGAAGAGCGCCGCAGCCAGACCTTCGCGCTGCTGCTCTCGTCGCCGCTGTCGGGCCGCCATATCGTATTCGGAAAATTTTTCGGCCTGCTGATCTTCCTGTCCGTGCTGATGGCACCCGTCCCGCTGATGCTCTATACGCTGACCATCGGCACAAACCTCGACCACGGCCTGCTGTTGAGCAATATGCTCGGCTTGCTGCTGCTGACCGCCAGTTATATCGCGCTGGGGCTGTATATTTCCGCGCTCACCACACAGCCCATCATCGCCGCCATCGGCGCATTGGCGGTATCGGTCGGCCTGTGGCTGGCCGACATCGGCGCTTCGGCGGAAGACTCGCCCTGGCACCTGATCTCGCCGTTCAATCACTTCCAGAATTTCAACGCGGGCTTGCTGGACAGCGGCGATATCGCATTCTTCGTGCTGTTCAGCCTGTTCTTCCTGCTGATGGCGATGCGCCGCATCCACAATAACCGCGTATACGGGTAATGAATCATCAACCTAAAAACGGCAATTTATCCACGAAAAACACGAAAGGCACGAAATAAAGCAAGAAACCGCATTGTCTTGTTGGCTCACCCATTGTGTATTAATTTGTGTCATAGAGTCTTTTGAATTTTTTCGTGCCTTTCGTGGACAACTTTTATAGAATTAATCATGCTACGTAATTTTTTTAATTCTCCGATGTTGCGCAACCTGCTGTTCGTGTTGCTGCTGTCGAGTATCGCGTTCGGGCTCGGCTATCTCGCCACGCGCTATCACGTGCAGCGCGACATCACGCTCAATGCCAGCAACAGCCTGGAGCCGGGCAGCGTGGAAGTGCTCGGGCAACTTGACGGCCCGGTCAACATCACCGTGTATGCCACCGAGCAGGATGTGCACCTCGGCGATATCCGCAAAATCATCCGCAACTTCATGACGCTCTACCAGCGCTACAAGCCCGACATCAAGCTGGTATTCGTCGATCCGGAGAAGGAGCCCGAAAAAACCCGCGCAGCCCGCGTCCAGCTCAACGGCGAGATGGTGGTCGAATATGCCGGGCGCAGCGAACATCTCACCCAGCTCAACGAACAGGTTCTCACCGGCACCCTGCTGCGTCTTGCGCATACCCGCGAACAACTCGTGATGTATCTGGATGGGCACGGCGAGCGCAAACTGGACGGTATCGCGAACCATGACCTCGGCGCGCTGTTCGGCGCGAAGCTCAAGCAGAACGGCTTCCGCATCGCCAGCCTGAACCTTGCGCTGGCGCAGGAGGTGCCGCGCAATGCCAGCATGCTCGTCATCACCCAGCCGCAGGCCGATCTCCTGCCGGGCGAAGCGGACAAGCTGCTGCGTTATGTCGAACGCGGAGGCAACCTGCTTTGGCTGGTGGATGCCGAGCCGCTGCGCGGGCTGGAGCGTCTCGCCGAAAAACTCGACCTGCTGCTGCCGCCCGGCATCGTGATCGACCCGGCCTCCACCGGGATGAACGCGCCGGCCACCTGGTCGCTCGGTGCCGGCTATCCCCCGCAGCACCCCATCACGCGCAATTTCAACCTGATCACCGCCTTCCCCTCCGCGCGCCCGCTGGTGTGGAATGAAAACCCGGAATGGAAACACCATGTGCTGGTGGAAGTCGCCGCACGCGGCTGGGTGAGCCGCAATACTGCGGGAGACAAGCCGCCACGCTTCGACAAACAGCACGACACCCCTGGCCCCGCCGTTATCGCGGTGGCGCTGCAACGCAACGTCAACGACCGCGAACAGCGCATCGTGGTGGTCGGCAGCGGCGCGTTCCTCGCCAACAGTTTCGCCGGTAACGGCGGCAACGTGGACTTGGGTATCAACATGGTGAACTGGCTGGCCAGCGAGGAACGCCTCATCACCCTGCAACCGCGCGCCTCAAAGGACAGCAACCTCGCGCTCGGCAAAACGCAGCTCACCGTCATCGGCATCGGCTTCCTGATTGGCCTGCCGCTGCTGTTGATGGGCGCAGGGGGTTATATCTGGTGGAAACGCCGCCGCGCTTAACTCGCTCCCCTCACCCGCAAGCGGGGGAGGGGCTGGGGGAGAGGGTCGCAAAATACCCGGGGTATCCATGCCAGAGCTACCCGAAGTAGAAATCACCCGGCGCGGTCTTGAGCCGCACATCACCGGGCAAGCCATTGCGGATGTCATCACCCGCAATGCCAAACTACGCTGGCCGATCCCGAAAAACCTGCCGAAGCTTTTGCGCGGACAAATCATCCGCGCGCTCAAGCGGCGCGGCAAATATCTACTGGCTGAATTCGATCACGGCACATTGATCCTGCACCTCGGCATGTCCGGCAGCCTGCGCATTCTGCCCGCAGGCACGCAGGCAGAGAAACATGACCACTTCGATTTGGTATTTGGCAATGGCCTTTTGATGCGCCTGCGCGACCCGCGCCGCTTCGGTGCTGTGCTGTGGCACAGCGGCGATGCACATACTCACCCGTTGCTTGCCGCGCTCGGCCCGGAGCCGCTGCCAGACAAATCCGGAAAGGGCGGCTTCGATGCGCACTACCTCTACCAAGCCACGCGCGGTCGCAACGTTGCCATCAAACAATGCATCATGGACAGTCATGTGGTGGCCGGCGTGGGCAACATCTACGCCAACGAAGCGCTGTTCCGCGCCGGAATAAAACCGCAACTCGCCGCCGCAAAGCTCAGCCTGCCACGCTGCGCAAAATTGGCCGAAGAAATCCGCGCGACCTTATCCGAAGCCATCCGGCACGGCGGCAGCAGCCTGCGCGATTTCGTGGATGCCGCCGGGCAACCCGGTTACTTTCAGCAGCACTATTGGGTATATGGGCGAGGCGGCGAACCCTGCCGCAAATGCGGCTCACCGATCCAGCAGATCAAGCAAGGGCAGCGTTCCAGCTTCTACTGCACGCACTGCCAAAAATAACGGGTACGCATTGGCCAATGCCAAAGGCATAGAATTCTCGGTGCGGGTCAACGACCTGCTGAGGAAAGATATTGAACTCATCGAAATGGCGAGGTAAGTCACTCATGGAATAGCATCTCGTAGGAGGGGCTGAGCAACGCGATTCCCGTCATTTGCATTTCGGTTGTTGAGTCAATTCACCCCACATTCATACGAAAAAGCATGGCGCCCGTCATGTTAGAATACGCCGCGTATAACCAATAAAATTCAGGAAATCCGATGAGCCAAGCATCCTCAACCCCACCCTCCCGTCTGGTGATCGCCTCGCGCGAAAGCGCGCTGGCCATGTGGCAGGCCGAACATATTCGCGACAGGCTGCGCGCGTTATATCCGCAAACCGAAGTCAGCATCCTCGGCATGACCACGCAGGGCGACCAGATTCTCGACGTGACGCTGTCGAAAATCGGCGGCAAAGGCCTGTTCGTCAAAGAGCTGGAAACCGCGCTGGAAGACGGGCGCGCCGACCTCGCCGTGCATTCGCTGAAGGATGTGCCGATGCACATGCCGGAAGGTTTCGTGCTGGCCGCCATCGGCGAACGCGAAGACCCGCACGATGCGTTTGTCTCGAATAAACATGAAAACCTGGCCGCATTGCCTGCGGGCAGCGTGGTGGGCACCTCCAGCCTGCGCCGCGAGAGCCAGTTGCGTGCGCGCTTTCCGCATCTGAAGATCGAGCCGCTGCGCGGCAATGTGCAGACCCGCTTGCGCAAGCTGGACGAAGGCCAGTATGCCGCGATCATCCTTGCCGCCGCCGGGCTGAAACGCCTCGGCCTCGGCGCGCGCATTCGCGGCATCATTACCAGCGAGGAAAGTCTGCCCGCCGTCGGGCAGGGCGCGCTCGGCATCGAATGCCGCGCCGACCGCGCCGACGTGATCGCCCTGCTGCAACCGCTACACCATCCCGACACCGCCGCCTGCGTGCTGGCGGAACGCGCGATGAGCCGCGTACTGGCAGGCAGTTGCCAGGTACCGCTGGGCGGCTTCGCCGAAGTGCAGAACGGCAAGCTGCGCATGCGCGGCTTCGTCGCCAGCCCGGACGGCAAACGCATGGTGCGCGCCGAAATGACCGGAGAAACCGCCGACCCGGAAGCGCTGGGCAAACGGGTAGCCGACGCCTTGCTGGCCCAAGGCGCGGGTGAAATTCTTGCCGCGCTGAATGGTTGAGCAACCACCGCTTGCCGGGTTGAAAATCGTCATCACGCGACCGCGTGACCAGGCCGCGCCGCTGGCGCGGCGCATCGAACAGGCAGGCGGCATTCCGCTGCTGTTCCCGCTGCTGGACATCGCACCGGCGCAGGATCAACAGGCGCTACGCGAACAGATTTCCCGTCTCGCCGAATTCGATCTCGCCATCTTCATCAGCCCGAATGCCGTGCAGTACGGCATGGCGGCGATCCGCGCGTCTAACGCAACCCTCACTTGCAGTGCGCGTTCCGGCTGGCAGGCCGGAACCGCTCGGCGGGCGCAGAGCATGCTCTGCGAATCCCCCGCCTCGCCCCCCAACCCCTCTCCCGCCAGCGGGAGAGGGGAGTTAAAAATTGCCACCGTCGGCCAAGGCAGCGCGAAAGCGTTGCGCGAGCTGGGCCTCGCCAATATCATCGCGCCCACCGAACGTTTCGATAGCGAAGGGTTGCTGGCCTTGCCTGAATTGCAGGATGTGGCCGGATGGCGCGTGCTGATCTTTCGCGGAGACGGCGGGCGCGAATTGCTGGGCGATACGCTCAAGGCGCGCGGCGCGACGGTGGAATATGCCACCTGCTACCGGCGCAGCAAACCGCAGCAGGATATTGCCGCGCTGCTGGATGCCAAGCCAGATGCGCTGACGGTGACGAGCAGCGAGGCGCTGGATCACCTATGGCAGATGCTGGGTGATATGCAACGCGATAGCATATGTGACATACCGCTGTTCGTACCGCATCAACGCATCGCCGATCTTGCAGAGCGGCAGGGGTGGAAACAGATACGGCTAACAGAGGCGGGTGATGATGGTTTACTATCTGCCCTGATGGCATGGGCTGGACAGAGGGCAGCGCGTAGGCTGGGGTGATGCAAGAACCCCAGCGTTTTTAATGGCTCGAAATGCTGGGGTTCGCAAGCTCACCCCAGCCTACGGATTGATGGCGTTGAGCATGGAAGGCGTAGGACAGAATGAGCGAACAAACTCCGCAACCGGATAACAGCAGGCAAGACGACCCGGTCTTGCCCGATCCACTGCGCCTGACGCATAAAACCCAGGTGGCGTCAGCGCTCGCGCGCATCAATATCACCCAGATGACGCTGGCGGTGCTGGTGGTGATCTTCCTGTGGCAATGGTTCGACGGGCATCGCACGATCAGCGACATGCAGCAGCAACTGGCGAAAAAAATCGCCGAGATGGACGGCGCGAGCAAGGCCAACCAGGTGTTGCTAGCGCAAAGCCAAGCTGAAGTGCGCGAACTTTCCGCCGAGGTGGCAACACTGGAAGCGCGCTATGCCGAGGCGCAAAATCAGCGCGCCGCACTCGAAGCCCTGTATAACGACCTGTCGGTCAGCCGCGACGAAACCGCGCTGGCCGAAGTCGAGCAGATGCTACTGATCGCCGGGCAGCAATTGCAATTGTCCGCCAACGTGAAGGCCGCGCTGATCGCCATGCAGAGCGCAGATACGCGCTTGCAACGCATGAACCGCCCGTCGTTCGACGGCTTGCGCAAGGCGATCGGCCAGGATATGGACAAGCTGCGCGCATTGCCCAATGTGGATATCACCGCCATCAATTTACAGCTCGATAATCTGATACCCGCCGTAGATGAATTGCCGTTGGTCTCGCAACAACGCGTGGCGAAAAAAGAAGCGTTACCGCAAAAGGCTGCCCCCTCAAACGATGAAACAGCCTGGCAAAAACTGTGGCGTGAAATCTGGCAGGAAATAAAACAACTGGTGCGCATCGAGGACACGGGCAAGGCCGAAATTCCGCTGCTGCCGCCCAACCAGGAGTTTTTCCTGCGCGAAAACCTCAAGCTGCGCCTGCTGTCTGCGCGTCTCGCGTTGTTGTCGCGCGATGAGGATGGTTTCAGGCAAGAGCTGAAAACCGTGCAGCTCTGGACGGAGCGCCACTTCGACGCCAAATCGAACGAAGTCTTGCGGATGCTGGCCGGGCTGAAGAAGATTGCCGCATCCCCGGTCAGCATCGAACTGCCGGATGTCAGCCCGAGCCTGCAAGCCGTGCGCAATTACCGCCTGACGCACGAACACGCCTCGGAGCGAATCCCCGCCAAAAAGACGGCACGAGGGAACCCCTAGAAATTCGTTTTACGGGATGAAACGCAAGGAGCCGCGCAGTGAACGACGAGACATATCGGATAGATAGGCGAGGAGCGAACGAGCACGCGACGCCGCGAGCGAGAGGGTCGCTGCGCAGCAGCGGGGCACCCGACGGCCTACTCCTTGCGGGTGGATTCGCCCGTAAAACGAATTTACAGAGGTTCCCGCGATGAAATATCTGCTCTGGATATTACTGCTGTTCGCCGCTGCGGTTGCGCTGGTAACGGCATCGCATAACCCTGGCTACGTGCTGCTGGTCTATCCGCCATACCGTATCGAATTATCGTTCACGCTGTTCATCGTGTTATCCATGCTCGCGTTCGTGTCGGGCTACGGGCTGGTGCGCCTGACGATCGCCGCATTCCAGCTTCCGGTGCATGTGCGAAAGTTCCGCATGGAGCGCGCGCAAACCAAGGCGCGCGAACTGCTGGGCGATGCGCTCAACGCGTTCTTCGAAGGCCACTACGCGGCAGCGGAAAAGGCTTCGGTGCGCGCGATGGAGCTCGGAGACACCTCCGCCCTGCACCCCATCATCGCGGCCCGCTCCGCACACGAATTGCGCGAGTATGAAAAACGCGACGCCTATCTGGCTGCCGCCGGGGACAAGGCCGCCGGCGACTCCACCATGCGCCTGATGGCGAGCGCCAAGTTCATGCTCGACCAGCGCAACCCGTACGCCGCGCTGAATACCCTGAAGGAATTACGCGACAGCGGAGTCAAGGATCACCCCGGTGCACTGTCGCTGGAGCTGAAGGCGCACCAACAAGCCGGTGACTGGAATGAAGTGCTGAACGTGCTCGATCAACTGGAGAAACACAAGGCGATCGACGTAATAGTCGCCGCGCAATTGCGCCAGCAGGCATGGCTGGAAAATATCCGCCAGCAAGACAGTCTGGCGGGACTATCCGACTGCCTCAAGAGAATCCCCTCCGATTTCAAGCGGCGCGGAAAGATCGCCGCCGCCGCCGCGCGCGCGCTGATCCAGCATGGTGGCCACACGCTCGCACAGCAACTGCTTTCCGATAGCCTGAATGCGCAGTGGGACAGCGATCTCGTCGCGCTGTACGGCGATTGCCAATCCGGCGATGGCGCGGCGCAAATCGAACAGGCGGAGAAATGGCTCAAGCAACACAAGGATGACGCCGGATTACTGCTCGCCCTCGGCAAGCTGTGCCTGCACCAGCAACTGTGGGGCAAGGCGCAAAATTACCTGGAGGCGAGCGTCAGCGTATCTCCCAGTCGGGCGGGTTACACCGCATTGGGCCAGCTCGCCGAGCGGATGGGCAAACCCGATGAGGCGTCCATGTATTATCAGCGTTCGAGGGAGCCGGAGAACAAAGAGTAGCGCCCTCTTTCTTGGCCTTATCCCAATTCTATTTTTGAACAACAATAATCATGTAGGGTGCGTTCCACGCACCAATAATGATGGTGCGTGGAACACACCCTACGACATCGCACTTCTAATTTAGAAATGGAATTACTGCAAATACCCGTTGCTTCAGCAGAGCGACGCCATCAATTTCGAAGCCTCCTGAAGATCGGGAGTATCGAAGCCCTCGGTGAACCCGATACAAGCTTCTTCCAGCACGCATCTGGCCTTCTCTTGCCCGCCTTGCCGCCCACATAACCGCGCCATGCTCATCGCCGCGCGCAGTTCCAGGGATTTCGCCTGTTGCCTGCGGCTGATGGTTAACGCCTCGTCAAAACAGGATTCGGCTTGCGCCGCGTTGGAGGGTGAAATTTCCAGCAGGCACACACCCTTGAGCCGCTGAAGCTCGGCGACAAAGTGTTCATCCCCTGTGCTTGCCGCATCGTCCAGCGCTTCGGCAAGCAGGGAAAGCGCCTCATCATATCGTTTCATATGCACGTAGGCTTCAGCCAATGGGGCAAGATACGTTACCTGCACCCCGCTTACCGTTTTTCGCATCCCGGCTATGCCGGACTTGAGCTCGGCGATGCCCTCCTCCTGCCCATGCATGACAAGCGCCCAGCCATGTGTCACTTCACCTACAGACAGCCAAACCGGAAAATCATGTTGCCGCGAGACAAGAATAGCCTCTGCTGATAACGATAAGGTCTCCGCAGGTTTATTCAACCAGCGATACAGCAAGGAAGCAAAACTGAGCCCAAACGCAAGGGTATGGGGGTATACGTGCTTTTTCGCCTTCGCGAGCATCCGCCCGCAAGCCAGCTGCGCCTGATCCGGGAAACCGAGGAAATAAAGCGCATGGGACAGAAATATTTCATAAGTTACGGACAGGTCATCGCCGAATTGCTCAATCAGCATCTGGCGCTGATCCGGATGATGGAGCGCGATAGCCTGTTCGGCGTGGACGCGCGTAGTTTCGAACTCGCCCAGCCAGAAAGCGGCATTGGCCACGGCATAGTGTGCCGCCTGTTTCCTCAGCGGGTCCCCATGCGCCATGCCCAATAGCTGTATCGCGGTTTCCAGTGCCCCGATTTTAGTGGCCCCCGAATTTGTAATCGTGTTGAACACGAGCACCCATTTCGCATGGAACAATTCCCGGCTATCGCCCACCAGCCCACTCAAGGCGGAAATGCGTGCATTGGCCTGCGTGGCCCCCTCCGAGCCATAACCCTTGACCGCATACAACAGGGGGCAAAGGCTGACTAATGTTTTGAACTCCACCCTGTCCCTCTCCTGATCCGCAGGCAAAGTCATCAAGAGTTGCAGGCCGGAATTGAAATGTCCGATTGCCTCCAGATTGGCTGAACTCAGAGCAGCCCGTTGCCCGGCCTTGATCCAGTATTCGATGGCCTGTTTCACTTTGCCGCCAGCGGAAAAGTGCTGCGCCAACAGCTCGGGCCTTGCTGCGGCGATATCCGGGAAATCGCTTTCCAGCGATTGCGCGATACGCCGATGCGCATCCTGCCGGCCTGCCATGGTTTGTGATTGATAGGCCGTTTCCTGGATCAATGCGTGCTTGAATTGGCAGGTTGTCCCGTTCGCATGCAGTAGCATCAACCCGGCATCCTGTAGCGCGCCCAACGCATGCGTTAACGCGGCCGGTGCAAGCGGGAAAACCTTGCGCAGCAAATCCAGATCGAACTCGCGCCCGAGTGTGGCGGCAAGTTGTGCGGTATATTTCGCATCGCCCATGTTATCTATGCGTGCCGCCAAAAGATCGTGCAGCGTTGCCGGGATGTTTGCCTGATTGCCCATGGTTGCAATTCTCGACATCTCCTCGGCAAACAACGGCACGCCGTCCGCGCGTTCAACGATGCGAGAGACGGTCGATGGCAGGAGGTTCTCGCTGTTCGAAGCAATTATTTCGGCAATCTCTTCCCAGGCAAGCGGAGCGAGCGTCAGCGTTGATGAGTTGATTGCTTTCTTCCAGGGCGGAGCAAAATCAGGCCGCGCAGTGAACACGGCGAAAATAGGCACGCCTCTTGTCTGCTCAACAAGTAGAGTCAACAATTCCAGCGTGGAGGGATCTATCCAGTGTAAATCTCCCACGATGAGCAACAAGGGCTGCTGTGCCGCCAGTGCCTGCAACAGATCGAGCAGGATGGAGATGGTTTGCTCTTTCTGTTTTTGCGGCGACAAGCCGGGCGCGCGGTAATTTCCGCAGAGAGGCAGGGAAAGTAGTTGTGCAAACAAAGGAATGGCATCTTGCGCCGATGCCGGGTAATGCGTTTCAAGATATTTCGCCAGCTTGCCGAATTTCACTTCGGATTTGTCACCGTGCGTGAAACCGAAAACAGCCTCGAGCATCGCGATGAGCGGGTGAAAAGGCGACTGGCTGAATTCGGGGAAACAGCGTAATTCGCATATGGCATGCGGAAAATCAGCCAACCGCATTTTCAGGGTATGCAGCAGGCGGGACTTGCCGATGCCCGCC
Source organism: Gallionella sp. (assembly GCA_049294375.1). GTDB lineage: Bacteria > Pseudomonadota > Gammaproteobacteria > Burkholderiales > Gallionellaceae > Gallionella. Next base: position 40,166 of record JBAQCT010000014.1, read on the forward strand.
TCCCCCTGTACCAGCACAATATGGAATGTGCCTTGCGTGGCCTTTTTCCACAACCCCATCAGTTTGGCGGTTTCTGCCTTGCGCCCGACAAAAGGGGTTAGCTGAGCGGCCGCGTCCAGACGGGTATGCGCGCCGCTTTCCCGTATCACCTTGAATATTTCCAGCGGTTGTGCGGCACCCGGAAAGGATTGAACGCCCATGCTTATACAATCGAAATATCCGCCTACAAGGCATCGTGTATCCTGGCTGATCGCCACCTCGTTATGCGCTACGCCATGGCGCAGCTGGATGGTGAGCATGGAGGTATTGCCGACCGTGTCCGGCATGGAAGGTTCGCCACCGGTAATGATAAGTCCGGTATGAACTCCCGCGCGAATCTCAATGCCCTCGACCGCTTCGCGCGTGACGGCCATCGCGGCCTGAACGGCATGGTGTGCGGCGTACTCATGGGCTTGCGGGTATCCGAAATAAGCCAGCAACCCGCCACCATACGCTTGCACGATATGCCCTGAAAATTCCCGGATGATTTCGGCGCAACGTGCCTGTGGTGCGCGCAACAGCGTTGCCGCCTCGTCGGGCTCAGCCGTTGCAGTGAGGGTAAACTCGCAATACAGCACGGTCACATGGCGTCGCTCCGCTACCAGTGGCGGGAAAACCGTTATCGGGGGCTCGCCTGCTGCATTGGAGCGATCGGATCGCCATTCGCCCTTCCGGATGCTTTCCGCCAAGCTGCGCGTTTCATCGTTGGGTGATACTCCCAATTCCTTTTTCAGTATCCGGCAACAGAAGTCATATTGCCCGAGCGCGGCGCTGTTCTGGCCATTAAGTGCATATAGCCGGATTGCCCGGCGATGGCCTTCCTCGTCCCATGGTTCCAGTTCCGTATAGCGCAAGGCGAACGGTAGCGCCTTCCCATAGCCGCTGATCTGTTCGTGGCAATTCGTCAGCCGTTCCAGTATGGCAAGGGCGCGGCGATGCAGGGATTCGCGTTGCAACTGGAGCCAATCCTCGAAATCCGGACAGCCCGGCAACGAAAACCCCGCCATGAATTCGCCGCGATAAAATCCCGCCATGTATTCCATTTGCGTGATGCAGGGGTCGCAATAGTCCGAGTTTGGGACAGCTATGCAGGAAGGTGCGGCGGCAGTGAACTCCGCCACGTCCAGCCATAATGATTCCGAACGAGCCAGTGTCACCGCATCCCGCTTCGCGGAAATCAGTCGGCCTGCGCCGCCCATGATGGATTTCAAATTGAAGAGCGCCCGCCGCAGATTTTGACGGCCTGCCGTCGCAGCCATTTCAGGCCAAAACAGCTCGGCCAGGTATTCGCGCCGCAGTGGAACACCCGCCGACATCGCAAGGAACGCCAGCAAAGCGCGCAGCTTGGCATAACCGGTATCGAGAGAGTTTCCCGCCACGCGGATATCAAAACACCCCAGCAAAGCAAGGCGCAATACCTTGCTTTCGTGGCTGGCGAGTTGTCTTTTTTCCATATGCAAATTATGGCGGTTTATGCGGCGCTCATGCAATGGACGTTTCATGGACGCTCACCGCGTAATAAGGCCGCCGTTGCCTGCACGAAACCTTACCGTGAGAATAGCCCGAAATGCCGCTACGCCTAATTTTCAGAAATTATGAGGAATGGCTCCATGAAATATGAAACGCTCTCGCATAGCGAGAAAAATGAACATGGCATAGCTTCAACCAAGGAGATCGTTGCAATATTAAAACATATTGCCGATAACGCAACTCGCGTCGCGCTTTATTATATTGATGGCAGCTACTCCATCCTGACCACGCTGCTGGGGGTCAACGACAATGGTTTATGGCTGGAGCAAGCCGCCAATATGCACGACAACCAACGCATCCTCGAGAGCGATAACCTGTTGCTCGTCAGCACCCATCTGGATGTCAAGGTGCAATTTGACGCCAATCGGGTGCGTGACATGGAGTATCAGGGCTACTCCGCCTTCCATCTGCCATTACCCAAAGCTATTTACCGGTTGCAGCGCCGTGAAAGCTTCCGGCTCGATATTCCATCCGCCAAGCCTTTGCGTTGCGTTATTCCGGCAGGCGATCCAAAGGATGGGAAACCGTGCAAAGTGAACCTGATTGATATTAGCGCCGGAGGTATGAAACTGACCTATGCAGAGGGCGATATCGAGCTCGTACAGGGACAAACTTATGAAAATTGTGAAATTGATTTACCCGATGTTGGCACAGTCAACGTTACGATAATAGTAAAAAACCTCTTTTCGTTATCTACCCAATCCAAGCAGGTGATCAAACGCGCCGGGTGCCAGTTCATCAATCTCAGCGGCGCATCCAACATTATGTTGCAGCGCTATATAAACAGAATGCAACGGCTGAAAAACAGCTTTTGAAAATTTCCTGAATTCAGGAAATCGCCGCTACAACGGGATATTGCAAGAGCTAACGACACAATTGATTTTGGGCATCGATACCATGGACGACAAACAACAAGAGACGACACCGGACATATCGGCTTTTCTTGCTTCGGCGATACACGATATGAAGAATTCGATCAGCCTCCTGATCAAGTTCCTGAACTCCAGCATCACGGAACTCGACCCGGAGGCGCAGCGGCGCGCGGCACCGATGCTGTACGAGGCGCAGCGCGTGAACGACAACCTCATCCAGATGCTGGCGATATACAAGGTGGGCAACCAGTTTTACCCGTTCGACCTGACGGAAAATTCCAT
>JBAQCT010000015.1:0-46402 GCA_049294375.1 Gallionella sp.
GCAACTGCCGTGTCCTGTTGCTGCTATCCGGCTTGCGCCGGACGAGCATTTGAATTTCCAGTGGCTGGCTTGGCGGGATGCCGCAGAAAAAGTTTTTTCGCCGAGCAACCGTGCGGCGATATTGCAATTGCCGCAACACGCCGTTTTCCATTAGCCCTTCCGCGTAGGCTACAATGAAACCGTTTGCCTGACCCGCAAAATATCATTGCAATTGCGAATAACCCAACAGGAACGCGGCGCGATTTTTTTGCGGCGCATACGACATGAAGTTTATCGACGAATCAAAAATAGAAGTCATTGCAGGCAACGGCGGCAACGGCGCGGCCAGTTTCCGTCGCGAAAAATACATTGATAAAGGCGGCCCGGACGGCGGTGACGGTGGACGCGGCGGCAACGTGTTCGCGCTGGCGGACCGCAACATCAATACGCTGGTGGACTTTCGTTTTGCCCGCATACACCGCGCCAAGAACGGCGAATCCGGACGCGGCGCGGATTGCTACGGCAAGGGTGCCGACGACATCGTGCTGCGCATGCCGGTCGGGACGGTGATTACCGACATCAACAGCGGCGAAGTCATCGCCGACCTTACCCATGATGGCGAAAAGACGTTGCTGGCAAAAGGCGGCAAGGGCGGCCTGGGCAACCTGCATTTCAAGTCGAGCACCAACCGCGCGCCGCGCCAATGCACGCCCGGCGAAGAGGGAGAAACGCGCGAACTGCAACTCGAACTGAAGGTGCTCGCCGATGTCGGATTGCTCGGCATGCCGAACGCCGGAAAATCCACCTTCATCCGCTCCGTTTCGGCGGCGCGCCCCAAAGTCGCCGATTACCCGTTCACTACTTTGCATCCCAATTTGGGCGTGGTGCGCGTGTCGCATGAGAAAAGCTTCGTCATCGCCGACATTCCTGGCCTGATCGAAGGTGCGGCGGAAGGTGCCGGGCTGGGCCATCAATTCCTGCGCCATCTGGCACGCACCCGTTTGCTGCTGCATCTGGTGGACATCGCGCCGCTGTATGAGGGAACCGACCCGGTGGCCGAAGCGCGCGCTATACTTAACGAACTGAAAAAATACGATCAATCGCTTTACGAGAAGCCGCGCTGGCTGGTGCTGAACAAACTGGATCTGCTGGAAGATCGCGATGAGAAAATAGCCGCCTTTCTCAAGCAATTTACCGATTTTGACCGCCACTTCGCCATCTCGGCGATCAACGGCGAGGGTTGCAAGGAATTGACCTACGCGATCATGGCACATTTGCAGGAGATGGCTGCACAGGAACAGCAAGCCGCCGCAGAAAACGCACAGGAAAGCGACGCGGATACGATATAAGCGACCCGTCCACGAAAAACACAAAAGGCACGAAATATAACGATAAGTGATGTTGGCTCGATAACACTCATGCGGAATCCATTCCAGGCATAAAATGCCTTTCAGTTTTTTCGTGATTTTCGTGTCTTTCGTGGACAACTCTCTTCATAGGATTTAGTACCCCATGAAAACCGTATTAACCCAATGCAAACGCATCGTCGTCAAGGTTGGCAGCAGCTTGGTGACCAACCAGGGCGCGGGGCTCGATCTTGACGCGCTCGGCAACTGGGCACGGCAGATCGCCTCACTGAACGCCGAAGGGTACGAGGTGGTACTGGTATCCTCCGGCGCAATTGCGGAAGGCATGCAGCGCCTCGGCTGGAATGCCCGCCCAACCTCGATACACGACTTACAGGCCGCCGCCGCAGTCGGGCAAATGGGACTGGTGCAAGCCTATGAAAGCTGCTTCCGCAAGCATGATTTACATGCCGCGCAAGTACTGTTGACACACGCCGATCTGGCCGACCGCGAACGCTATCTGAATGCGCGCACCACACTGACCACGCTGCTATCGCTGCGCGTCATCCCGATCATCAACGAAAACGACACGGTCGTCACCGACGAAATAAAGTTTGGCGACAACGACACGCTGGGCGCATTGGTCGCCAACCTGATCGAAGCCGATGCGCTCATTATCCTCACCGACCAAAGCGGCCTCTACACCGCCGATCCGCGCAAAGACCACGGCGCCACGCTGATCGGCGAGGCGCTGGCAGGCGACGCGCAACTGGAAAGTATGGCGGGCGGTGCAGGCAGCCAGATCGGGCGCGGCGGCATGATCACCAAGATACTCGCGGCAAAACGCGCCGCACGCAGCGGGGCGCACACCGTCATCGCCTCGGGCCATGAACGCGATGTGCTGTTGCGCCTGCTGCAAGGCGAAGCCATCGGCACGCTGCTTACCGCGGCCACTCCCACTCTGGCAGCGCGCAAACAATGGCTCGCCGATCATCTTCAGGTGGCGGGAAAACTGGTGCTGGATAGCGGTGCGATCAAGGCGTTGCGCTCCGAAGGCAAGAGCCTGCTGCCGATAGGCGTCAAGAACGTGTTTGGAGAATTCGAGCGCGGGGCCGTCGTCGCCTGCGTCGGCGAAGATGGCAGCGACATCGCGCGCGGCTTGACTAACTACAACTCCGACGATGCGCGGTGCATCGCGCGTCATTCCAGCCAGGAAATCGAATCCCTGCTCGGATACGGCGGCGAAGAAGAAATCATCCACCGGGACAACCTAGTCCTGTTGTAAAACAACAGGACTAGGTTGCGGCGCAGGCTAATTTGCCATGTTGTTTCAAAGCGGCTTTATATCCGGCTTGGCGCTCAGGCCGAGGCTTATGCGCACAAGCTGTGGAATTCCATTCACGCCGAGTTTGCTCATCATGTGTGCCTTGTGGACTTCCACAGTGCGCACGCTGATACCCAACTCGGCGGCAATATCGCGATTGTGTTTGCCGTTTACGACGGCTTGCATGACTTCTTTTTCCCGCTGGGTCAGATGAGCCACGCGCTCGGCAAATTGAGCTTCGCGCCGATCGGCGCTTTTCCTCTCTTCCTGACGCGACAGCGCCTCTTCTATCGAGGCCAGCAGGTGGTTTTCATCCAATGGCTTTTCGATAAAATCAACGGCATCGGAGCGGAAAGCTGTGCAGGCCGAGGCGACGTCCCCGTGCCCGGTAATGATGATCACCGGCAGGGCGCTTCCCATTTCGCGCAGCCTTTGTTGCAGGGTCAATCCATCCATTTCATCCATGCGGAGATCGACGATCAGGCAGCCATACCAGTCGCCCCGCCTGGAGGCGAGGAAGCTTTCGCCGCTGGCGAAAACGGCCGTGCGATACCCGTGAAGCCCGAGCAACAGGCTGAGGGAATCGCGAACCGAGGGGTCGTCGTCGACGATGAAGACGGTTTTATCCATGAGTTGGATGGCCGGAAGCAAGAGGGAGATAGAGTTTGAAGCAGCCGTGTTGTCCGGCTTCGGCGACCAGCGCGCCGCCATGCGCTTCGACGATTGCGCGGCTGATGGCCAAGCCCAGGCCGAGACCCTTGGCCTTGGTGGTAATGAATGGCTCAAACAGGTTCTGGGCGATCGATTCGGGGATGCCGGGGCCGCTATCCTCCACGGTTATGCACAGCTTTCCGTTTGTCACGCGCTCGCTTCTTACCCATATTTCGCGCAGCGCTTCGGCATGTTCGGCGACCGACTCCACCGCATTGGCGAGCAGGTTGCGTAATACCAGATCAAGCTGCATCCGGTCGGCCACGAGTATATGGTCAGGTGTCGCGGTTACGTTCAGGGCGATCCCCGCGTCGGTACATTGGTCTCGAACGGATGTCGCCGCAGATTCAATCAGATCCTGGAGTGCGAAGCGTTCCATGAGAGTCGAGCCGGAGCGAAAGAAATCCCGCAGGCGGGATACAATCTTTGCGGCCCGGCTCGCCTCGTTCGTCATGCGGTTTATGGCCAACCGCAACGCCTCGACATCGGCGTTCTGGCTGAGCATTTTTTGGCAAGCTGCGCCATAAGTGCCCAGCGCCGACAGCGGCTGGTTCAGTTCGTGCGCCAGTGCCGCAGCCATCTCTCCGGCGGCCGACAGGCGTAGCGACTGCTTGAGTATTTCGGCGTCGCGTCGCTGCGTATCGACGACAACGCCTATGAAGTAGCCCACCAAGGCAAATACGGTCGCGCGCATCTGCACATCGAACAGTTCTATCAGCACGCTATTGCCGAATTGTTCGGCAATAACCATCCCCAGTTGTAACGCTACCGAGCAAAGTATGGCCCCATATAAACCTTGGCGTGAGGATGCCCAGACTATGGGCAGGAACAGCGTGAAGAAATAGCCGAAAGAGGGTGGGGTGCTCTCGTTGAACGCTATCCATATCAGCAGGAAAGTCAGGGCAAGATAGCCCAGTGTTTCTACTTTGACGGTTGCGACATAGTACGCATGCCTCCGTTTGGCATCCCGCAAGTGCCAGAGAAGCGGCAAACTGATGATTATGCCGGAGGCGTCGGACCAGAAAGAATGCCAAACGGCGAATCCCCAGTTGCCCAACTCGAAGGTATTGGCCGTCGAGTAAACTGTGGCTACCAAGGCGCCGTTGAGCATGGAGCCGAGAGCGATGATAATCACCCAGGCAAACAGGTTTTCGCGGTTATTGAACACGCCGCCATCCGGACAGAAGCGCAGCAGGGTCAACGCAAGTATCAAATAGTCGAAGGTCATCAGGGCGCAGACCAAAAACTTTGCCCCAAAATTATCGCCATAGCCAAAAATCAACAACTCGGCGCTGAGCATGGAAACAAAGACCAGACCTGTCGCCCTCACGCCATTTTGCAGAAAAAGGAATACAATCAACGCCGCCGCCGGATTCCAGGGCGTAATGTTGATGTTGTGGAATGGGTCAATGTTGCTAACCCATTCAATAAAAACATAAATTATCAAAAAAGAAATATGGATCATTCCTTTTTGCCACAAAAATTTCCGACTTTGCACTCAGTCAATCCCCGTTCGTTATGCGGCAAATTATCTGCTAATTGATATGGCCTGTCAGTGTAAAAAAGCGATTTTCCTGGCAAAAGTATTTCAGGATAGCCTGTTCAGGCAATTCCTTTAGTGGATATAAGTAAAACCCTTAGTGGTACCCCTAATTATGCTCGCAACATCAATCGAATAATATCCCGCACCATGAAGGAATTAGAGTTGGAAGGCAATTATATGGGCGATTTTGCACATGATTCCAGCTTGATGCTGTAAGTGAGGTCTGCTTTTTGGAAGACGAAAAATCGAAAAAAACCATCAGGAGAAAAACATGAAAAAAGTAGCGGTTATTTTATTCCCCATTCTGCTTGCGGCTTGCGCTTCTGAACCTAAAACGGGTTCTCAGCCCTCTCAATCAGGGGGTGCCGCAAACAAGCCGCCGGCTGCAGCCCAGTCAGGGGCAAGTGGAATGAATCAAGCAGAAATTGAAGCGCGAAAACTCGAAGAAGCGCGCAAACTGGAAAAGGCGCGCAATGAAGCGCGGGAACTGCAAAAACAAAGCGTTTATTTCGATTTCGACAAGTATGTCGTCAAACCAGAGCACCAGAATATTGTTCAGCGGCAAGCGGAATTCGTCAAAGCGCACAAAAATGTCACTGTTACCCTGGAAGGGAATGCGGATGAGCGCGGAAGCAATGAATATAACCTTGCGCTGGGCGATAAGCGCGCCAATGCCGTCCGGAAAGACCTCGAATTATTGGGTGTCCCTGCAACGCAAATCAGGGTTGTAAGCATGGGCGAAGAGAATCCACGGCTCTCATGCCATGAAGAGAAATGCTGGAAAGAAAACCGCAGAAACGACTTTATCCATAAGTTTGATTAACGCGGGTTTCGATTGCCAATGCATTGAGCAGCGACCAGCAAATGTGAATTTCTGGTTTGGGCTTTGCCGCGTTCAATTCAGCCTGCGGTGGCTGGTGTAAACGGCATTCATGCCCGTTTCCCTCTCATCAATCCTCTCCCATAAACGGGCGAGGAGGCAAACGAGAAATGCAATTGTTAATCCCTGCGGGCGAGGAGGCGAACGAATCGCTACGCGAGTTTCACGTTAAACGACAGGGTTGGATGCGGCGCAGCCTCTCGGGACTGTGGGTCGCATCAACTGCGCGTCGTCACATGCGGCTGCGCGTATTGTTGCTTTCCATCCACTTCTTGATGCGGTTTGCATCGCCGATGCGGCTGTTTTTCCCCCATGAGTCGAGCAACACGATGATCACCGGGCGCTGGTTGATTGTCGCCTCCATGACCAGGCAGCGCCCCGCCTCGCTGATATAGCCGGTTTTGCTTACACCGATATCCCACGATGCACTCCTGACCAGCGGGTTGGTATTGACAAACCGCATCTCGCGGCCTCTCCAGCCGTCCACGGAATGCGACGCGGCAGTCGTGTATTGATGTATCAAAGAATAGTTGTTCGCTGCCGAAACCATCTTGACTAGATCATATGCGGTCGAGACATTGTTGCTGTTTAATCCGGCGGGATCGAAAAAGCGCGTACTCCGCATTTCAAGTTCATACGCCTTGACGTTCATCGCCGAAATTGCCGCGTCATACCCTCCCGGGTAAGTGCGTGCCAGCGCGGCGGCGGCGCGATTTTCCGAAGCCATCAATGCCAGTTTGAGCAGTTCGTTACGCGTCAACTTCATGCCGATGCGCAGGCGCGAACGCGTGCCTTTGAGCGTATCGACGTCCGCTTTATCGATAATGATTTCTTCATTCAGGGGCTGTTGCGCATCCAGTACTACCATCGCCGTCATCAGCTTGGTGATGGACGCGATCGGAGTCAACGCATTGGAATTCTTGGTATACAGCGGGCTCTGTGTTTTTTGGTCATAAATCAGTGCAATCGAGGAATGCAGCCTCGGCGTGGAACTGGTGCCGGATATTGCGCCAGACTGAGTTCGTTCCGGCTTGAATGCAACGCGTTTTGCGTTAGGCTCCCCCGCATGTGCTACCAGTATTTGTCCGAACAACAGGCAAATCAGCAGACTTTTTTTCACGTACAACCTCCCCATTGACCCACATTATTATTTGTCGCGTAGCATACATGAAAATTGATATAAATCAATAGTCAGGATGGATTTTCTCCTCTTGCTTCTGAAGACTCCACATTTGCGCATAAAGCTTGTCTTGCGCCAGCAATTCCCGGTGTGAACCGCGCTCGACGATGCGCCCCTTGTCCATCACCAGTATCTGGTCAGCATCCACCACGGTGGACAGGCGATGCGCGATGATCAGCGTGGTGCGATCCTGTGCAATCGCATGCAGTTCTGCCTGGATCGCTTTCTCCGACTTCGAGTCAAGCGCGGAAGTCGCTTCGTCGAAAATCAATATCGCCGGGTTTTTCAGGATGGCGCGCGCAATTGCCACGCGCTGCTTTTCGCCTCCGGATAGTTTCAGGCCGCGCTCTCCTACCGTGCTTCCATAACCCTGCGGCAGCGATTCGACGAATTCGTGGATGTGCGCGGCCTGCGCGGCGGCGATGATTTCTTCTCGCGTCGCATCGGGACGGCCATAGGCGATGTTGTAGTAAATCGTATCGTTGAACAACACGGTGTCCTGAGGCACGATGCCGATTGCCGCTCGCAGGCTGTTTTGCGTCAACGACCGGATATCCTGGCCGTTGACGAGGATGCGCCCCTGCTGTACATCGTAGAAACGGAACAGCAGGCGCGACAACGTGGACTTGCCCGCCCCGCTCGCGCCGACCACAGCGACGGTGTGCCCTTCGGGGATCGTAAAGCTTACATCGAACAGGATTTGCCGATCCGGCGCATAACCGAAACTGACTTTTTCGAACAGCACTTCGGTCTTACCCACCGACAAGACCTGCGCATCCGGCGCATCGGCGATTTCGCGATGTTCGCGCAACAGGCTGAACATCTTCTCCATATCCGCCAGCGCATGGCGGATTTCCCGGTATACATATCCGAGAAAATGCAGCGGCATGTATAACTGGATCATGAACACGTTGACCAGCACCAGATCCCCGAGCGTCATCGTTCCTTCCACCACCCCATCCGCCGCCAGCAGCATCAGTGCGGTAATGCCGATGGCGACGATGCAGCTTTGCCCGGCATTCAGGTACGCCAGAGAAGTCGTGTTGCGCACCGCCGCGATTTCCCAATGTTGCATATTTTCGTCATAGCGCCGCGCTTCATATTGCTCGTTGCCAAAATATTTTACTGTTTCGTAATTCAACAGACTGTCGATGGCGCGGCTGTTTGCCTTGGAATCGAGATCGTTCATGGAGCGGCGCACCACCATGCGCCACTCGGTGACAAACAGGGTGAATCCGACATATATCAGCAGTGTGATAAACGTGATCACCGCGAACCAGATGTTGTATTTGCTGACCAGGATCGCGGCCACCAGAAAAATTTCCAGCAGGGTGGGCAGGATATTGAACAGCATGAAATTCAGCAGAAAGCCTATCCCGCGCGTGCCGCGCTCGATGTCGCGCGACACCCCACCGGTCTGCCGATCGAGATGGAAGCGCAAGCTCAGGCTGTGCAGATGCCCGAATACCTGCAATGCCACGCGCCGGATCGCGCGTTGCGTCGCCTTGGCGAACACCGCATCGCGCAATTCGCCGAATAGCGTGCTGAGCAGGCGCAGCACGCCATAGCCGATAGTCAGGAATACCGGCACTGCCAATGCCGCCTGTGGTTTATCCAGCGCATCGACGATTTCCTTGAGTACCAGCGGGACGGATACATTGGCGAGCTTGGCCAATACGAGCAGGCACAATGCGGCGATCATGCGCCCCTTGAACTCCCAAAGATAAGGCCACAAGGAACGCAGGGTTTGCCAGTCGGCACGGGTGCCGCCATTTGGCGGCTGGATTGGGGAAGGGCGCATATTCAGTGGGTGAAAAACCAGCCGGTGATTATAGCCGCATGCATCCTCCGGGCCGAATAGCCCTTACTCATGAGCCATCCCGTTTTGTTTACGAGCCATGCCTGCGGTATCCCAGCAAACCGATCAGCAGGCGAACGGCGCCATAGCTGAGGCGCGCAACAAGGCGGGCGAAAAAATTGCGCGTCCTGCGGTATTCATCCCCAATATGCACCGAATCGTTGTTGATTGCGGTCAATAAACTTGTCCTCAATTCACCGGCGAACGCGGCATCCCGGATGGCAAGATTCGCCTCGCGCGCCAACAGCAGGCTGAAGGGGTCGATATTGGACGAGCCCACGGTTGCCCATTGTCCATCGACCACGGCAACCTTGGCGTGCAGATAGCTGGCGCGATATTCATAAATTTCCACACCCGCTGCCAGCAGTTGCCCGTAGAGGGCGTGCGTCGCGTAGTGCTGTAAGCGATATTCCACCTTTCCTTGCAGCAATAACATCACGCGAACGCCGCGCCGCGCCGCATGTTTCAAGGCGCGGCGGAAGATGCGCCCCGGCAAAAAATAGGCGTTGGCGATGATTATTTCCTGTTGTGCGCCGGTAATGGCTTTCAGATAGGCGCGCTCGATATCGCGCCGATGCCGCAGATTGTCGCGTAGCAAAAACGCAAAATCCGGTGTGTCGGCATGCTCCGCCTTCTCCAGGATAAATCGCCGGATCTCTTTGTTGCGCCTGCGGAAGTTTGCCCATAATATCAGGCCCCACAATCGCCGCATTGCTGCATGTATTTCGCCGGCTGCCGCACCTTGTATGCGTACCGCATAGTCCAGCCTCGGCGTAGTCAGGTCGGTGTATTCGGGGGCATCGTTTATGATGTTGATGCCCCCGACAAAAGCCACTTCACCATCCATTACCGCCAGCTTGCGGTGCAGGCGGAAGAGGCGGCGCTTCCGGCTGCGCCGCAAGGTAAAAGGAGAAATCGCCCGCCTGAACCATTGCGCGTCAACCCCCGTGGCGCGCAATTCATCTATCCAGCGCTGCGGCAGATCCGCCGAACCGAAACCATCCAGCAATAGATGCACCGCTACCCCGCGCGTAGCGGCGCGTTGCAAGGCGTTGGCGACCATCCGCCCGGTTTCGTCCGCAGCGAAAATATAGGTTTCCAGGCAGATCGAGTGCCGTGCGGCATCGATATCGGCGCACAATTGCGGGAAAAATGTCGCGCCGTTTTGCAGCAGCGTGAGCCGGTTACCGGCGACTGGGTGGCTATCGGTCATGATGTTTCAGCCGGGTCATGCCACTTCAATTTGGCCGAAAGCGCCGCGTGATCGGACAAGCGCTTCCATGTGCCGCCGACATGCACATCGCAATGGATCACGCCAAAACCGCGCACATAGATGCGGTCTAGTCGCAGCAGCGGCAGTCTTGCCGGATAGCTGCGCGCATGGCTGCCGCCGTGAAGGTGAAACACGTCATGCATATCCAGTTTGCTGGCGAGCGTGTGGCTTATCTGGTTGCGCCAATCATTGAAATCGCCCGCGAGGATCAGCGGGGCATCAGGCGGGATATTGTCGCGCACATACTCGATCAACGCATTGGTTTGGGCGCGGCGACCTTTGGCGAACAGGCCAAAATGCACGCATAGGCAATGCACGTGGGGTTTTCCGTCAAGCTCGATTTCGCAATGCAACAGACCGCGATTTTCGAAACGGTGCGCGGAAACATCCATATTGAACGATTGCAAAATCGGGAAGCGGCTGAGTATCGCATTACCGTGATGCCCTGCCTCATACACCGCATTTTTCCCATAAACGGAATGTGCCCAGATTTCTTCAGCGATGAATTCGTGTTGTGCGCCATCGAGGTAATTGTGATAACGCTCGGCATGGCGCGTATGCTCGCCCTGAACCTCTTGTAGAAATAAAATATCGGCATCCAGTTCGCGCAAGCGGTCGCGCAACTCATGCAGCACCACGCGGCGGTTGAAATAAGAGAGGCCTTTATGGATGTTGTAAGTGACAATTTTCAGTGTGTGCATGGTGCGTCATTCTACCCAATAGGCAAGGCAGCAGTTGGGATGAAATGTGGATTTTAGAGGTTCCCATAACACAGGTTTCTGGCTTTTTCTGCATGTGCGCAAGGGATAGCGGAAAAATCCAAAAACCATATCAATATCGCACTTTTCCTTTTTTCACACTCTCCTCCATATCATCCGGAACAATCCTTCCATGCGTGCCGAACAAGAAAAATACCTCATTCAACCTAAAAACCGCAGTTACCCCCTGTAGAGCGCGAGTGCTGCCTAGCCAATCGCGCGATGAATCGCGCTCCTACAGCAACAGGTTCACCCAAAAGGTGATTCGCATCAAAAGCACAAGAACCAGATGACAGTATCCCAAAATATTCACGTTCAAGTCGGTGACACCCCTAAACATACTATTTCCTATTCCAGATCAAGTTGTTATATAACCGTCTTGGCAAAATTGCCGGACACTACTGGGTTGATATGTATTCGCCTGCTGATTATTTTGCAAAATACCCCTAAAGTTTCCCGGAAATCTGCCGAAAATTAAGTCAACTGCGATTAATGGTCGAATGTTTGCAGGTGCTAATAAAGCAGTTGCTTTATCGCCGGATTTGGAGTAGGGTGGCATCCCCATGGAAAGACCTTGTTGCGGCAAGGGGTTACTGGGGGAAGTAAAAGTGAAGCTTTAAATATGGCACTTGATTGGGGCCGCGGCCTCAGAACTTAAGGAGAATCAAAATGAAACAACAATCTGGTTTTACTCTGATCGAACTGGTGATGGTGGTCGTGATTCTGGGCATTTTGGCGGCCACTGCAATGCCGAAGTTCGTGAACATGAAGGAAGACGCTGCACGGGGGGCGCTGAAAGGCTTAGCCGGTGCATTATCCAGCGGATCGTCCCTCAATTACGCAGTTCAAAGTTTGCATTTTGGCAGCGGCGTGCAAGTGCTTAATTGCAATCAAGCATCAGCCGTATTGGATGGAGGGTTGCCTGAAGGGTATATAATCACTCCTGCAGCGGTTACGGCCAGCCAAGTTAACTCAGCATGCTCTTTGGCTTCGTCCAACACGACACAAACGGCGACGTTCAGCGTAACGGGCAGTAATTAATCCCTGGCTAAGCGAGTTTGGGGTTTGATAACATGTAGTCGTCAAAGAACAGGTGGGTATTATCCCACCTGTTCTTTTTTTTGACGCCCTGAAATAAAATAACCCTAAAGTTTTCCGGAAATCTCCCGATAACGTTAATAACTGTGCTTGTTAAGCTCGGCATCCCGGGAAAACAAGGCAGTTGCATTATTGTCGGATTTGGAGTAGGGTTATGGAGTCCGCTGAAAACCATAGCTGCGGCAATGGGTTAACGGGTAAAGTAGAAGTGGAACTTTAATGTGACACTTAATCGGGGCTGCGGCCTCAAAACTCAAGGAGAATCAAAATGAAACAACAATCTGGTTTTACTCTGATCGAACTGGTGATGGTGATCGTGATTCTGGGCATTTTGGCGGCCACTGCAATGCCGAAGTTCGTGAACTTGAAGGAAGACGCTGCACGGGGGGCGCTGAAAGGTATAGCCGGTGCATTATCCAGCGGATCGTCCCTCAATTACTCGGTTCAAAGTTTGCATTTTGGCAGTGGTGTGGCGGTGCTTGATTGCACACAGGCATCAGCCGTATTGGATGGAGGGTTGCCCGAAGGATATGTCATCACAGGTGGAGCGGTTACTCCTAGCCAAGTTAACGCAGCATGCTCCTTGGCTTCCTCCCACACAGCAGAGACGGCAACGTTTAGTGTAACGGGCAGTAATTAACTCTAACTGGCCAAGCTTGGAGTTTGATAGCCTAAAGCCAAAGAACAGGTGGGTATTATCCCGCCTGTTCTTTTTTTTTGGCATGACTCTTTAGTGTTAGATTCCTAAAAGCAACATCAAAAAGGAGAGCTAAATTGAAACAACAATCCGGTTTTACCCTGATCGAGCTGGTGATGGTGATCATAATTCTGGGCATTCTGGCAGCTACTGCGATGCCGAAGTTCGTGAATTTCAAGGAGGATGCGGGGCGGGCGTCGTTGAAAGCATTGGCGGGTTCGCTACAGGAGGCGACGCAAATTAATTTTTCGGCGCAAAGTTTGCACTTCGGCAGTGGTGTGGCAGTGCTTAGTTGTGATCAGGCGTCAGCCGTATTGGATGGGGGGCTGCCCGAAGGGTATATCATCACTGCTGCAGCGCTTACCCCTAGTGCTGCTACTGTTGCATGCACATTGAGTTCTTCTCATACTGCCCAAACAGAGACGTTTTATCCAACGGGTAGCAACTGACCGGTAAGTTTAAAGTGCAGCATGCTGCAGGAGTTTGGTCGATATTGGATCAAGGAGGGTGGGGGTGTTTCTTGCTCTTTTGTTTTTCAGTTGTGCTGCGGGGTGTGCCATGACGTTTGCAGTATGGCAGGAGGTGTAGATGAGGCGACAGTCCGGTTTTACCCTGATCGAATTGATAATGGTAATTATTATTCTGGGTATCCTTGCGGCTACCGCAATGCCGAAGTTCGTGAATTTCAAGGAGGATGCTGCACGGGCGGCGCTGGATGGGGTGGCCGGCGCATTGAGTAGCGCAAACGTCAGTAATTACGGGGTACGCTCTTTGCATCCGGGTAGCGGCATAGCAATTACCGATTGTACTCAGGTAGCCAGTGCTGTTGAAGGAGGGGTGCCTGCGGGATATTTAATTACGGCTCTGGTAATAACTGCTGGCTCATCAGTGAGTTGTACGTTGTCATCCTCTTCGACATCTGTAACGACGACATTTGCGGCAACGGGTATTTTATAGTTGGATTAAAGATTGGAAGCCTGTCAGTAGACTTCTGAAAGTTTGCCAATATACAAACTATAAAACGATAGGTATTCGATAAGCCCGCTCATCTGAATCTGTCGGCGAATTTGCTTAGGCTTTGATAGAGCGCAGGGTTTTGCTAAGCGCATAACCCTGCGTTGTTACTGCTTAAACGCGAACGGATTTAATCGGCGTTTCCCTGGATCTCATCGCCATGCGATGAGCTTGGCTTTCCACTATCGGCTTGCGGGTTGCGTTATGAATCGTTCTTCGCCAATTTTCCCCGTGTCAAATTGCTTGCCTGCGGAGGAGGGTTTTACACTGGTCGAGTTGGTCATGGCAATGGTTATCGTCGCGGTGCTGTCGGCAGCGGCTATCCCCTACTTTTTTGGCGATAACTTGTTTCAGACCCGCGGCTTTGCCGACCAGGCGCAGGCCACACTACGTTATGCGCAGAAAGTTGCGATTGCGCAGCGGCGTTATGTTTGCGCGACTTTTACGGCTAGCCAGCTTTCCCTGACTATCGGAACTACTTCTGCTTGTGGCACTGCCCTGAATTTACCAGCATCCGGCGCCAACTATATCGATGCGCCATCCGGCGTGACCATTTCGCCCGTTCCGGCAAATTTCTATTTTAATTCACTGGGGAAACCCAGCACTGGCACCTCCGGCGGAATTGGCACAATTACCCTCACTGTCGAGGCCGAGACCGGCTATGTGCATCAATAACCAGAAGACAGAAGACAGAAGGCAGAGAGCAGGCTGTTGTGTTTTCTATCGTTCCCACGCTCCGCGTGGGAACGATGCTGTGGGCGCTTCGCGCCCCGTGCTGTTGACGGCGGCGTACATCCTATCGGGACGCGGAGCGTGGGAACGATCCATATCGCCCGCGCGCAGCGAGGACAAGAATCTGTCTTCTGTCTTCTGCCATCTGTCCTTTGAACGCGGCATCAGTCTGATTGAGTTGATCATGTTCATCGTCATTCTCAGCGTCGGATTGGCAGGGATCATGCTGGCGATGGATGTCTCTACCAAAAGCAGCGGCGACCCTGTGATTCGCAAACAGGCGTTGACGGTTGCCGAGTCGTTGCTGGAAGAGATTGAGTTGCAGAGTTTTGCTGTTATTGCCAATGCGGCGGGGCGGGAGAATTATAACGATATTTTTGACTACAACGGGCTTGCGGGCGCCGTGACCCATGCGAATAGCTCCGTTGCCGTAACGGGTTTGGAGAACTATAGCATAACTGCCCAAGTGGCTATCCTTTCTTCAAGCTGGGGGGGGGTGCCGGCAGCCAGTGCGGCGCAGATCACCGTGACGGTGAATGGGCCGGGCGGGCAATCAATCGAGATGGCCGGCTACAAGGTGGCTCATTGATGCGAACGGGCGGGCAATCGGGGTTCTCTCTGGTAGAGATGATCATGGTGATTGTCATTGTCGGCATCCTCGGCAGTATGGCGGCGGTGTTTGTCAAGCTGCCGGTGCAGCAGTATTTCGACATCGGGCGCCGTGCCGATTTGACCGATATTGCAGATTTGGCGTTGAAACGTATCGAGAGCGATATCCGCTCGGCTTTGCCGCACAGCGCCCGGACGACATCGGCAACGTGTCCGGGAGGGGCGGGCACATGTAGTTTTCTGGAATTCTTGCCGAGCAGCGGAAGCGGGCGCTATAGGGCTGCAAGCAGCGTGACAAACCCCGATATTCTGGATTTTACTGCTGCTGACGGCTCGTTCGAGGTCTTGGGTGCGATGCCAGCATTTGCAGCCGGAGATCAGGTAATCGTTACGGATAATACGGTTGCTGCGGCCTATGGTGCAACTTACCGCACCCCATGGGTTTCTACTGCTGCCTCGATAGTCACCATTACATCGATACAATTCCCGTCGGCATCCCCAAGTGCACACTTTCATATTGTTAACCAGGCGGTCAGCCATGTCTGCGATCCGTCGGGCGGCACATTGATGCGCTACTCCTACGCCATTCAGGCGGCACAGCCCACGACAGCGGCTGCGCTGGGAACCGGCAGGCTGCTTGCCAATAACGTCGGCAGTTGTGGTTTCGACGTGACGCAGAGCAACAGCCTGGTTGCCATTAGTTTGGTTGTAAGCAAGAAAGACGAAACCAGGAATTTAAGCGATACCGCCATGCTGTATAAAGTGGTGCATGTGGGCAACGTGCCATGATACGGAAGAACGAAGATGCAGAGGCTTTCAGCCAACAAGGGGTTGGCGGGGCGAGTTGTGGTAGCCCGCGTTTCGCACCCTACCGTTTGCATTTTGAGCGGGGCTTCAGCATGATTTCAGCCATTTTTTTGCTGGTGGTGATTGCCGCGCTGGGTACATTCGCCGTTACGCTTTCAACCACGCAGCACCAGAGCGCTTTGCTGGATATAATGGGTTCACGGGCCCATCAGGCGGCGCGTGCAGGAATGGAGTGGGGGGCATATCAAGTGGTGCCTGGATCCGCTGCAAATTTTGCTTCGACATGCCGGACAAGTGGAAGCAGTAGCAGTGCGGTCAGCCCTTTAGCCGGAACGCTGGCAAATTTTACGGTGACGGTAAATTGCGTGGCAACTTCACATACGGAAGGTGCGTCCACTGTGTGGGGCTATCAACTCGCGGCGTCGGCCGCGCAGGGCACACCAAACACATTCAATTATGTCGAGCGGGGTATTGCGAGTGATGTGTGGGTCGTGGAGTAGCATGGGTTTGGCGAAGCCTGCCCCGAGCTAAATCGGAAAGCGTGGCGTGCCCAACGAAAAGGCGGAGCTAAGGGGTAATTCGGGTTCAATTTTACCGATGGCGCGCGCGCGGCTTGCGTAGAATGCGCATTGTGCGTTTCAGGAGTGCACTCTGCTGTGTAAATTTATTGGCACATGGAATGTAATTAAACTAACTTAGCGCCGATTATGAAACCCCAGTTTATTTCCTCATTATTCAAGTCAAAAAAACGCGGTGCTGGCTGGCTGGCCGTTGTCTTGGGGAAAAATGGGGTTTACTTGTCGAAAATCGAGTTAAAAAAAGACTCGATGCCGCGAGTGGTCCGTTGTGAATTTCACCAGATGGGTACGGTGTCTGCTGTTTCGTTGGATAAATTGCGGCGTGCGGCGAAAATAAGTAATTGCGATTTCACCACGCTGTTGGCGCCAAGCGAATATCAAATGCTGATGGTCGAGACCCCCAATGTTCCCGCTAGTGAGCTGAAAACAGCGGTACGATGGAAAATAAAGGATAGCCTGAATTACCATGTGGAGGACGCCACGATAGATGTGTTGCCCATTCCTGCAGGTAAATCAAGTTCGGAGCGCGTCCAGTCCGTTTATGTGATTGCCGCTTCCAATACTACTGTCAAAAAGCGCATCGCCTTGTTTGAACAGGCAAAAATAGACTTGGGCGTGATCGATATTCCGGAGATGGCGCAGCGAAACATCGCTTCATTGTTTGAGCGGGGCGATCAGGCCCTTGCGATGCTGGCATTTGATGAAAACGGCGGTTTGCTGACATTTACGGCAGGTGGCGAGCTATATTTATCGCGGTTCATGGAGATCACTGTCGGCCAACTGCTGGATGCCAATGAAAGCCTGCGCAAACAATATCGCGAACGCGTCGAGTTTGAGTTACAGCGCTCGCTGGATTACTTCGACAGTCAATTCAGCCACATGATCGTCAACCGTGTAGTGGTTAGCGTGCCGGATAATACCGGTTTGGTGGAGTTTCTGGCTGGTGCAGTTGACGCAAAAGTGGAGAAGCTTGATTTGTCGCAGGCAATGGATATCAGTGCAGTGCCTGTGCTTGGAGATAGCGAGTTCGTCGCGCATGCGCTCCCATCGTTGGGTGCAGCCCTGCGGCCGGAAAGGAGAGCGCGATGAGTCAGCAAATCAATCTGCTTAATCCGCTTTTGAAGAGGCAGCGCGACTTTCTTTCGTTGTTGACCATGCTGCAGGCTTTGGGCTTTATCATTGCCGGGTCTTTGCTTTTTTACGGTTATGCATTTTATACGGCGAAACAACTGAGCAAGGAATATGAAGAAAATATTCAACGATATAATGCCGAGCAAACGCGTTTGGCGCTTTTTGCCAAGGAGTTTTCGCCACAGCGGTCAAATGAGATATTGCAGGCCGAGGTAACAAGGCTCGAGAAGGAGCTGGAGGCCAAGAAAGAATTGGGCGACGCATTGAAATCAAGCGCAGGAGGTGGTGCAGGGGGTTTTTCGGAATATATGCGGGCATTTTCCCGCCAGATTGTGCAGGGCTTGTGGTTGACCGGTTTCAGGGTCGGCGATGACGGGATGGAAATCAGCTTGAACGGGAGGGCATTGGCCCCGGAATTGTTGCCGATTTACATTCAACGCCTGGGCAAGGAGCCGGTTCTGCAGGGTAAGATTTTTTCTACCCTTGAAGTCAAAGTTGGCACGGATGAAGGGGTGAGTTCCGGTTCAGCTCTGCGTTATGTGGAATTCAGGCTGGATTCGAAGACTGGCGATGAGACCAAGAAATGAGACTTGAATGAAACACTATTGGGAATTGGCGCAAAGCAAAGTAGAGTTAATGCCTTTGCGTGAGCGCACGATAGTATTTGTGGCAATAGCTTTTGCAGTAATTGCGCTGACTAGCATGCTGTTGCTGAACCCTCTATTGGAAAAACAGAAGGTATTATCAAAAAAACTGGCGCAACAGCAAGCGCAGATGAAAGAATTGCAAGCGAAAATAGAGGAGTTTGCGAAAGCCAAGATGGATGTTGAGCATTCGCCCCTCCGTGTAAGGATGGCCGAACTTAAGCAGCAACTTGAAGTGCAGGAAGAATATATAAAAGAACGGCGTAATCGCCTGGTGGAACCAGCCCAAATGGCCAGCCTGCTGGAGCAGGTGCTGAATAAAAATGGCAAGTTGCAGTTAGTTGCCCTCGAAACATTGCCGGTAGCCCTGATGATGGAGTCTTCCAAAAAAACCAATAACGGGCAAAAGCAAATTTTTAAACATAGCGTAAAAATCGCATTGCGCGGTGGCTTTCCGGACTTGTTGCAATATCTTGCTGCGGTGGAGAGCGCTCCTGTGCAGATGTATTGGGGTGATGCGAGTTTTAGTGTGGATAAATATCCTGATGGGGTGCTTACCTTGATGCTGTACACGTTGAGTCTGGATAAGGCATGGTTGAAGGTATGATGATCAGGGGGCATCATGCAGGGGGCAGAGGACAGAGGTTTTGTCGCGGCTATGCCGCGCAGCCTTCCAAAGCATACCGCGTAGCGGTACGCAACATTCTGCTCGCTGTCTTCTGTCTTCTGTCTTCTGTGCTCTGTTACGCCGAGGAGTTACCCGACCCTACACGCCCACCGGCTGCTATTGCCATTCCCGCAGGGATCAAAGGGGAAAATCCGCCGTCAGGTCTGCAATCGGTCATTATTTCAAAAAACCGTCGCGCCGCAATTATTGACGGTGAAACTGTTGAATTGAGGGGTAAACATGGTGATGCTACATTGATTGAGGTGACTGAAAGTGGCGTAGTGTTGCAGGGAGCACAGGGGCGTCAGGTGTTGACGCTGTTTCCCGATGTGAGAATTATGCAAAAAGAAATTCAGGCTACGCCCAAATTACCGGTGAAGGAGGGCGAAGTAGAGCAAAAAAACAAGCTGGAAGCACGCAAGGAGCGTAAATGAGAGTTTCGATAGGGTTGTGTGCCGGTCTGCTGTTGTTGGCGGGCTGTGCTGCACCGACTGCTCGAAATCAGGCGGCAGACGCTATTCAGCGCGAAATGAACCAGGCCGTGCAGGATAGAGTCAAGCCGAGCAGGGTGGATGAGGTGAATAATGCCTTGCTGCCGCCGCTTGCGATGATATTGCCCAAGGTTGGAACCAAACCGCCTGAAACAAAATTCGATTTGACAGTCAATAATACGCCGGTCAGCCAGGTGTTTACGGCGATTGTGTCGGGTACACGCTACAGCATGTTGTTGCATCCGGATGTCAGTGGCAGCGTATCCCTGAATTTGAAAGATGTGACGGTGCTTGAGGCACTTGAGGCGATCCGCGAGATGTATGGCTACGATTACAAGCTCGATGGTTCGCGGATATACATCCAACCCCTGTCGTTGCAAACACGGATATATCAGGTGAATTATTTGACCGGGCAACGTCAAGGATCGTCCAGTTTGCGGGTGTCGGGCGGGTCTGTGGCGGATGTGGCACCCAGTTCTGCGTCTGGCGCTTCTGGTGCAACAAATACACGCCAAGACAATAGTAAGGTTACAACGACTTCCAGTACGGATTTTTGGGATGAGTTGAGTAAATCCCTGACTGCTATTGTGGGTAGCGAGAAAGGCCGCAGTGTCGTGATCAGCCCGATGTCCGGGGTGATCGTGGTGCGCGCCATGCCGGACGAGCTGAAAAATATTGCCGCTTATCTCAAGGCATCGCAGATTTCCATCGAGCGGCAGGTGATTCTGGAAGCCAAGATCGTTGAAGTGCAACTCAACGATGATTACCAGTCCGGAATCAATTGGGGTGTTTTCAAAAATAACCCGAACAGCCGTACCTCTGTCGGGCAAGTGTCTCCCGGTGGGTCAATTGCTCCAGCGCTGACAGTGCTTGGACAAAGTGTGCCATGGCCGTTAACTAATGGAAATTTGTCTTCTACTCCTGGCGATACTTTGAGTAGCGCTACAGGAGCTGCTGGCGCTCTGTTTGGCCTAGCCTTCCAGACCAGTAATTTTGCCGCGTTATTGAGCTTCCTGGAATCGCAGGGCAACGTGCATGTGCTATCCAGCCCGCGCATTGCCACGCTGAATAACCAGAAGGCGATACTCAAGGTTGGGACGGATGAATTTTTTGTCACCGAAATAACCGGTGGAACGCAAGGCACCTCCACGGTAGCCGGCACTGCGCCCTCTGTGAAAGTGCAGCCCTTTTTCTCCGGTATCGCCTTGGATGTTACGCCGCGCATCGACGAAAACGGCGAAATCATCCTGCATGTGCACCCTTCGGTCAGTCTTGTCAGCACGGTGAATAAGATCCTCAATATTGGCAGTTCGGGCACGTATAATTTGCCGCTCGCTTCCAGCACTATCTCCGAGACCGACAGCATCGTCCGTGCCCGTGACGGGCAGATTGTGGCGATCGGCGGCTTGATGCGCCAAGCGACCTTTGACGACCAGTCCAGTTTGCCGGGCTTTCCAAAGTCGATCTCAACAAAAGTCAGCACGCGTAATGAGAAACGCGAATTGGTAATTCTTCTGAAACCCACCATAGTCGATAGCGAAAAAGACTGGTCGGAAGATATCACGCAAAGCCGCGACCGCTTCAACGTGCTGCTGAAATCGCCTGCAAACAGCAAACCATGAGCACCTGATATGTATCTTGAACACTTCGGTCTACGCGAGGCGCCTTTCAGTCTGACACCGGACACCAGCTTTTTCTTTGCGTGCTCGAGCTATCAGGAGGCGCTTAACACCTTGCTGGTAGCGGCACGCAACGGCGAGGGTTTTATCAAGATTACCGGCGAGGTGGGAAGCGGCAAGACATTGTTGTGCCGAAAATTCCTGGCCGCGCTGAATCAGGGTCGGCAATCCACTACGTTGATCGGCACGCAGGATCCGAACATCCCTGCCGTTCCCGCCGCGCGCTTTATTACCGCTTATATTCCCAATCCCTATCTGGAGCCGCGCGCCTTGTTGCTGGCCTTGGTGGAAGAATTCCGGTTGAAAATAGGAAAGGATGCCGACCAGCATCACTTATTGAAGGCATTGACGGGCACATTGCTGGAGTGTGCGCGGAATGGGCCGCGTGTCCTGGTTTGCCTGGATGAGGCGCAGGCCATGCCGCTGGAAAGTATCGAAGTGTTGCGTTTGCTGACCAATCTTGAAACCGAAAAACGCAAGTTATTGCAGGTGGTGTTGTTCGGCCAGCCGGAACTGGATCAACATTTGAGCCATCATTCGGTGCGCCAATTACGCCAACGCATCAGCTTTCAATATGATCTCAAAGGATTGCGCAATGATGAGCTGGACCGTTATTTGCGCCATCGTTTGGCGGTGGCCGGATATTCCGGTGAAACGCTGTTTACCAAAAGAGCGGTATCCAAGCTGCAACGCATTACAGGCGGCACGCCGAGGCTGGTCAATATTGTCGCGCACAAGGCATTGATGCTGGCGTTCAGCGAGGGGTTGCAACAGGTAACGGTCAAGCATATCCGCGATGCCGCCGCCGACACACCGGAGGTGCATCGCGATTGGCAGCCTTGGGGGGTCGCCGCTATGGCGGCAACCGTAGCGTCTCTGGGTGCTGCGTGGATGGCATTGTAACGAGAAAGTATTAAAAATCAGCATCTCATCCAATAGGTGCGTTGCCTGAAGGATCTTGCCTGCACATCTCTGTATAGCACATGGGCTGACTTCCAATTTTGCGGGGTGTTTTAGGTGGGGCATGTTGGCCAACCCTGTATTTAGAGGCTTCCATGAGTGTCATCAATCAGGTTCTGAATCAAATTGAGCAGCGCGGTGCGCAGAAGTTGCCCGGGCAAAACATGGTGCGGGCTGTCCCGCCCGTGCGTGACATGCGCAAGCTCAAAATCGCGTTGCTGTTTCTGGGTATCGTGCTGGCTGCCTGTGTGCTGGCATGGAAATGGTATCAATCAAGAAAACCGGATGTTTCGGTGGCAAGCAATGTTCAGATTAAACCTGCCACGGTTATTGCCGCTCCGTCATCTGATGCCGTGCCGCCAGCGGGAACGCCCGTACAGCGATCAGGCCCGGAATTGAATGCTGCCACGCAGCCTTCCTTTTACGCAGAAAAAAATAGCGTTGCCAGTGAAGCTGATGCGCCAGTTGATGGCCAGTCAAACAAGCCGCTGCTGAGCCCGCATAGCGGCCAGCCTGCCGATTATTACGCCGCCGCGCCGACCATGCCATCGAACGAATCCAGTAAACCGTTATCGGGAGGGCGCAATTCGCTAACTTCATCGCGTACGCCGACATCGAGAAGGTCGCTGAATGGATCGGGCGAACCGGCGCAAATGCAAGGTAATTTGCCGAAGAAGCAAATCAGCCCGGCGCAACAAGCGGATGCGGAATTTCACAAGGCATCCGGGCTGGCTCAACAGGGAAGTATCGCCCATGCCTTGGCGGGATACGAGGAGGCATTGCGCTTGAACCCGGGGCATGACGCGGCACGCCATGCGCTAGTGGTGGTGTTGCTGGAGAGCAAGCGTGGCATGGATGCAGAACAGATATTGCAGGATGGAATAAAAAATAAACCGGAACATACCGGTTTCGCCATGTTGCTGGCGCGCCTGCAAGTCGACCGTGGCGCGGTAGGCGAGGCATTGGCAACCCTGGAAAAGTCACTGCCATTTGCCACCAAGCAGGCCGATTATCGCGCCTTCATTGCGGCGTTGCTGCAACGACAGAACCGCCATAATGATGCGATTGAGCATTACAGAAGCGCGCTGCAGCTTGCCCCGAATAATGGTATCTGGCTGATGGGCTACGGTATTTCCCTGCAGGCGGCGCAACGCAACGCCGAGGCAAAAGAGGCGTTCAAGCGCGCCCTTGAGGTGCAAATGCTCAGTCCCGAACTGCGTGAATTTGTGCAGCAAAAGCTCAAGGGGCTTTGAGATGCAGTGTGGCGGAGGGTGCGGATGTTGTTTTGGCCGCTCCCCCCGATTCTTGATGCATGGCGTAATCCGTTTGGCTTGGCACCGCGCTTACTGTATTCTTGCGCGGCACCCCCAACAGGAGATTGTCATGACGAAGCGCAATCAACCCGGCTTTACCCTGATCGAGATCGCTATTGTGCTGGTGATTATCGGCCTGTTGTTAAGCGGGATATTGAAGGGGCAGGAGCTCATCAATAGCGCCAAGGTCAAAAATATCGCTGCCGATTTCAAAAACATCCCGGTATTTATCTACGGTTATCAGGACAAATTCAGGGCGTTGCCGGGAGATGATGCCACTATTGGCGCGGCCAATACCCATGTTGCGGGCGCTTCGGCATGCAGCCCTGCCGCTGCCGCAAAGTGTGCCGTAGGTAATGGCGTTATCGATGGTGCGTGGAATGCTCATGGCGCCACCGACGAAAGCTACTTGTTCTGGCAGCATGTGCGGTTGAGCGGCTTTGCACCGGGTGCCACCACTATTCCAGGCATGCCCGCCATTGGCGACGGATATCTCCCTACCAACGCGGTCGGCGGCGAAATCGGCATTCAGAGCAATGCCAATTTCACCACCATCACGACCAATGCGGCGGGTATTGCAGGAACCGGCATGACAGGAGCCTACGTTATTTGCTCGCAGGGTATTTTGGGAAAGTTTGTAAGGCAGCTTGACATCACGCTGGATGACGGCAATTCGGATGCGGGTTCGATGCGTACGCTGGATCCTGCTGCCGCAGGTAAATCCATAATTGTCGGGGGGATTCAGGACGGCCAAACCTATACTGTTTGCATGGGGGTTTAACCCCGTAGCGGTGTATCAATCCCGAATTAACGGCTAGCGCCAACCATTGAGGTGTTTTTCCAGCCAGAGCAGGCCGACGATGGTTTTACTGTCGTCGATTTTGCCTTGCCTGACC
Organism: Gallionella sp.; assembly: GCA_049294375.1. Classification (GTDB taxonomy): domain Bacteria; phylum Pseudomonadota; class Gammaproteobacteria; order Burkholderiales; family Gallionellaceae; genus Gallionella. The sequence continues at coordinate 24,169 of JBAQCT010000015.1, forward strand.
CACTCTATCGCCTCGGCAAGCCGTAATTCGAACACTTCAAGAAATTCACCGTCGTCGAGTTGATGGCCTTGATGAGTGAGGCCGCGTGCGATGAAATATTCGATGCGCTCGTTGGCATAACCGATACACGGCCAAGTGGTAGCAAGATGCATCCATTCATCGGCGACGTAGCCAGTTTCTTCCAGTAGCTCCCGTTGCGCCGTGCGCAAGATGTTTTCGCTGGGGTCGATCTTGCCTGCCGGAATTTCGATGAATTCGCGCTGTGGCGCATAGCGGTACTGACGTTCCATCACCAGATTGCCATTATCCAGAATTGCCAGTACCGCTACCGCTCCAGGGTGGATGATGTATTCGCGGCTACTTGTCGCGCCGTCAGGTAATCGTACGTTATCCTTGCGCACCTGTATGAAGCTGCCTTCGTACACTGCGGTTGTATCCAGGCAGGTTTCCTTCAGATCCATAGCAGCCCATTACCCGATTGATCAGGGGGTTTTTGGTTCCTTGTATTTCCAATTGATCGAGCCGTCATCTTCAGCAAAAATCCTTCTCTTCTGGCTGTCCACTCTCTGTAAAAGAATTTTGACGTCGTTGCCGGACATGCCGCTGAAAATTTCAATCCCGTTTCCGGATGGCATCGTTTGACCGATGGTTTGCCCAACGATTTTATCTATAACACAGGCAATGCCTTCTCCTGTTGCATCGCGGTCGCGGATGACGTATGCAAGCTCCTCCCCGGATTCCTTGATCTGGCGCTCAAGAGCGTTCATTTGATCGTTCAAGTTTTTCATTTTATTGGCTATATTGGAATTTTTTGTCACCAATTTTTGCCAGTTGCCAGTCTGTTCTGTTGTCAACTTGATCGCCCCGCTTTTGATTCTCTCGGACAAAGCTAGGAATTTTGCAAATTCAGGCTCCGATTTTACCGACTCGATTTCATGCATCTTGGTTGCGGCTCCCGTCTTGTGATCAGCGATTTTCTTTTGCAATTTCTCGATGCACTGGTCAAATTCAGATAAATCGGGAATCAGCATTGTTATCAATGTCTCCCCTTTTCTGCTTTCGCCGGCGGAGAGTATTTTGAGAGACATCCCTGCAATGATGCACCCCTCAGCAGCATCGACGTATATCTCATTACCGATAATTTCGCAGTTTACGGCACGCTCGATACGGATGATATTGCCAACGACTGTGCAACTTTCACAATATTGGGCTGTTATTTCGCCTTCATGGGCATGAATTGTGGCGCGCGAAGCCCGCCCCAAGGTGATATTTCCGCCCAGCGATTCTGCGCGGCCGCTGCATAAACTTCCTTCAACGCGGATATTTCCGCCCAGCGAAATAAGGTCGCCAAAAACATCGGAAGTGAAAGTCATGTGTTTGCCTTCCACCACGCGGCCTTCCTGCACTTCGCCATGCTCGACGAATTCATCCACGCCCAGCGTCAGATCGCCGGTCGTCCTCATGCTGATGCCGGCGTCGGTCTCGATTTTTTCGGCGACGGAAATAAGGTTTAATTTAGTATCCAGGGTCAGGAAGCCATCCATCGTCGCCACGATATATTCGCCGTCTTTTTCCTGCACTACCGCCGTCCCAAGAGAGGCAATCGCGGAAAGATCCAAGTCTTTCGGAATGGTGGGCTCGATAATCTCGCCTGTTACCTTGTACCCCTGTTTGCCCAAGACCCTCGGAATTTTTTTGAGCAAGCGCCCGCCCTTGGCTATCTGCGGGAAACGATTCTTGAAGGCGCGCAAATCGGCCTTTCCGTTCCAGAGGATTTTTGGCGAATTATCCCGGTGTAAACCGGGACACACCTCCTGAATTTCGGCATCCCGCCCCATCGTAGGCTCAAGATAGCTGGCAACGGTCATCCGGGCAACCGTGCCATCCGCGATGGCCTTGCGCACGGCCTCCGCATCGATGCCGTATTTCACCTCTTTTGTCCACATGTCGGCGACGAACTCATCGAAGTCCAGTTTGGCAGGGTCATGTCTGATCTTGGTTTCCTGCCTGATAATCGGTGCGACACCGTCCTCGCCCGGCTCGCCATAAACCGGCTCCTCATAAGTCACCTCGATGGTGACGGGTTCAAAGACATACTCGGCGTATTTTTCACCATCGAGCATTTTTACCGATTTGTAGAGCGCCCGGCGTTGCGGCAAAAAATTCACAATTACCGCAGCAATTTTTATCTCGACACATTTGCTTTGCATCGCCGCAAGCCATTCGGCGTCATAAAGTAGCTTGAGGAAAGCGTCATAATCTAGCCCCAAAAACCGTGATTCACCGGTAAACATGCGGTTAACGAAAATATCGAAGCCACCTGCCGAATACAGGCCCGGCAAGTTGATAAACACTCCCTCAGGGCGATTGGAAACATAGCCGGGGATTACCAGGCTCTCTTGCAGATTATCGGTAGTGCCGCTTGTTAAATCAGGTGAAGCCATTAATGTTTTTTACCCCTTTAACTCGTTACCATGAGGCATCGGCAAATCACGCGAGTCCAATCGATGCCTTCGTATGGTGAAGCCGGTGATTATTAGCCATTCTTAAACAGCGGGATGCCGCTTGATATCGACCCTATAAAGTTACCCTGATACCCGTTATCGTCAAATATACCAGTTTTTTTAATCTTCACAAACTACATGAAAAAAAACATGTTTCCCATTGTTGACAGGAAGTTTTCATAATTTCAACTAAGAATTTACCTTGAATCCGAAAATAATGGAATAACCCTAGGCAGTGTCAGGTCAAATTGCGGCTGCCATCGTTCAGATAATTCGCTATTTGTATAAATTTCGCTACGTCGAGATTTTCTGCGCGCAATTGCGCATCTACACCGAGTTGCATGAAGTCCGATTCGTTCAGGTAATTGCGCAGGGTATTGCGCAGTGTCTTTCGGCGTTGTCCAAACGCCGCACTGACAATTGCGGCGAACAATTTTTTGTCGCGCACCTGAATTTCGCTGGCTGCCAGCGGAATCATCCGAACGATCGCGGAGTGCACCTTGGGCATGGGATGAAAAGACTCCGGCGGTACATCGAGCAGTTTTTCCATATTGAAACGATATTGCAGCATCACGGATAGCCGGCCGTATTCGGGCGTGGAGTGCATGGCAACCATGCGTTGGACTACTTCGTTTTGCAGCATGAAATGCATGTCGCGGATACGACCGGCATAGGAGGCGAAATGGAACAGCAGCGGCGAGGAAATGTTATAAGGCAGGTTACCGACGATGCGTAGCGGGGCAGGCAGCGCTGCAAAATCGAATTTCAACGCATCTCCGGCATGGATAGTTAATTTTGACCCCATACCATCCTGCGGGTAATCATGCTCCAGCCGCGCGATGATATCGCGGTCGATTTCCACCACGTGCAGATGATTCAGACGCTTCAGCAGCGGGAGCGTCAGCGCGCCCAAGCCTGGCCCGATTTCCACCATATTGTCGGCAGGCTCGGGGCGAATTGCGCCGATGATATCGTCGATGACCCGTTCATCGACAAGAAAATTTTGACCGAATCTTTTTCTGGCTTTATGCACGGTATTTGTGCTCGTTCTCCGCCATTTGCGCAGCGAGCCTGATCGCTTCGATCAGGCTGCCGTTATCGGCCTTGCCGGTGCCAGCGATATCCAGTGCCGTGCCGTGATCCACCGAGGTGCGGATGATCGGTAGCCCGAGCGTGACATTCACGCCATGGCCGAAACTGGCATGTTTCAATACCGGCAGGCCTTGGTCGTGATACATGGCCAGCACGCAATCGCACTGTGCCAGCCGATGTGGCGTAAACAGCGTGTCTGCAGGCAGCGGCGTGCTGACTTTCATGCCCTCGGCGCGCAATTTGTCGAGTACCGGAATCATCACGTCGATTTCTTCACGCCCCAGATAACCGCCTTCACCCGCATGGGGGTTCAGACCAGCCACAAGGATACGCGGCTGCGCGATACCAAAACGGCGTTGCAGATCGTGCTGGATAATCCTCAGAATATTTTCCAGCAGTGGCGCGGTAATCGAGGCGGGCACGTCTTTCAATGGTAGATGGGTGGTGGCCAGCGCCACGCGCATACCGCCGCCAACCAGCATCATTACCACCAATCTGGTGCCGGTCTGTTCGGCAAGATATTCGGTGTGCCCGGTGAAGGGAATGCCGGCATCGTTGATGATGCCCTTGTGAACCGGTGCGGTGACAATGCCGGAAAATTCACCCGCCTGGCAGCCTTGCGTGGCACGTCGCAATACTGCCAGCACATATTTGCCGTTGGCTTTATCCAGCACACCGGCTTGGCACGGTACGGCGAGCGGAATGTGAATGACCGGCAGAGAGATCGGAGAGTGGGGAGTGGGGAGTGGGGAGTGGGAAGTGGGAATGCACTTGCTTTGCTCCACTCCCCACTCCCCACTCCCCAATTCGCGCACTTGCAGCGGGATGCCCAGTTGCATGGCGCGCTGTTGAAGCAAATTTTTATCTGCAATGATGACGAAGGGAATATCCGGCGGTGCGATAGCAAGCTGGGCGCACAGATCCATGCCTATTCCTGCGGGTTCGCCGGCTGTAATTGCCAGCGGAAGAATGGGGGTGTTTTTCACCGGTTATGGACAACGGTTACTGGTTTTTTTCAAGGCGGTATTCGATAAACGCGCGATCGCGCAATTGGCGCAACCAATCCTGATATTGTTCGTCGGACTTGAATGAGCCAATGGCCATGCGTGCCTGTTGGCGTTGCTGTTGCACGCTGATATCGGTGTTTCTGCGTTCCAGCACCTGGATCAGGTGCCAGCCGAATTGCGTTTGCACTGAACCCAGCATGCCAGGTTGCAGCTTGTTCATTGCCTCTTCGAATGCCGTCACGGTCTGGCCAGGAGATAGCCAGTCCAAATCCCCCCCTTGTTGCGCGCTGCCGTCCTGCGAATGTCGCTTCGCCTGTTCGGCAAAATCGGCGCCATTCTCGATGCGCTGCTTGATTTCCATGATGCGTTTCATGGCCTCACTCTCAGACACGATCTCGCTGGTCTTGATCAGGATATGCCGCGCATGGGTTTGCGTTATTACCACCGGTGCACTGCCGCTGCGTTTCTCGATCAGTTTGAGAATATGAAACCCGCTTGGGCTGCGCAGCACGGTAGTGGTTTGCCCGGGCTGCATATTTTTTAACTCATTCATAAACATCGGGGGGATGCGGTCGGGAGGCCGCCAGCCAATATCACCTCCATTTAACGCATCCTTGGCGTCGGAGGTGCCTGCCGCTACTTGCGCAAAATCTGCGCCACCCTTCAATTGGCTTAACGCCTGCTCGGCTTTATCGCGCGCGGCCTGAATTTTACTTGCGCTGGCTTGCTCCGGTACCAGCACCAGAATATGCGCAAGGTGAAATTCTTCATTGTCCCCCCCCATTTTGGCTTTATTGGCGAGGTAATTGTCGATTTCGGTCTCGCTGATAATTATTTTGCTTTCCACTTCGCGCTCGCGCAATCGAGTCGAGATTATTTCGTTGCGTATTTCCTCTTTGAATTTCTTGAAATTCACACCGTCCGATTCCAGCTTTGCGCGGAATTCTGCCAAGCCGGGAAATTTGTTTTGCTGCGCGATGCGTGTAATTGCCGCATCCAATTGCGTATCATCCATGCGCATGCCGCTTTCATTGGCAAATTGCACCAGCAGCATATCGCCAATCATGCGTTCAAGAGTTTGTTTTTCCAGCACTTCCAGGTTGGGTAACGGTGTGCCTTGTTTTTGCAATTGACGTATCGCTGCGGACACGTGGTCGTTCAACTCCTTGCGGGTAATCACATCGTCGTTGACTACCGCAACGACAGAGTCAATTACTGTGACTTGTTTTTGCGGGTCTATTTTTTGAATGTCGTATTTTTTAGGTGCATTTTTAGGAGTGGCAGCTTGCGCGCGATTCATCCTTGCAGAATCGGCTCCGAAGGCAGAGTGCATTGTCACAAGCGCCACGCAGCAAACTAGCGCGGGTAAAGCCATTCTGAACGTCATCATCATCTCTCGAACTTGTTCAACGCAAGGCCGAACTGGGTTTGTTTGCAGGTTTTTCATTTAACTTGTTGTAGTTGGGCACATGCCTCTTTATGGCGGACAGTGCATCCACTCCGACACTGACCAGATCGTTCAGTTCGAGCTGCATGAAGATGCCCGTATTGGCCTGATGCGAGGCGACCACAAAGCGTTGCGCCACCGCGCGGAATGTCCAGCAGCTTTCGTTGTACTCGATACCCGCTATCGACTCCAGAGTTTTGCCGTCTTGTATGGAATAGTTCCAGTGTGCCACGCCATGCCAACGATTGAATAATGGCCATTGTGCGGAAAGATCGATTTGACGCAACGTGTTGCGGGCAAAGCGATAGCCGAGATTAAGAGTCTTGCCGACTTCCGGGCGGTAGTGCGCCGTAACATTATAATTTTGAGTATGTGCAAAATGCGGGTCATACTGGAGCCCGCTGCTGAAATTCAGGGCATCGGTAACTTGCCCTGAGGCGGCAAACAAAATATCGGATTTGTTGGTTGTCGTCGTAGGCGCGACCAGATTGACTTTCGGTGTCTTGAAGCTGAAGCGTTCGCCTACCATCAACATTAACCGCTCCTTGCCATTTTCTTGTTCCAGCAAGCGCGAGGTCAACGCCAGAGTGATGTGATTCGCATCCCCCACGCGGTCGTTTCCGACAAAACGGTGCTCGGAAAATATCTGGGAAAAGTCAAAACCCGCTTGCCCTGAGTCGAAAATGGGCAGCGAGTCCTGGTTTTTGTAGGGCACATATACATAAAAGGCGCGCGGCTCCAGCGTGTGCAGATAATTGTTGTCGAACAGATTCGATTCGCGCTCGAGCGATACCCCGCTATCTACGCTAAAAAGCGGCAAAGTCCGCGACGCGTTTGGCAGGGCACCGGTATTATTTGCGCCAATCGTGTAATGCGTGCTCCGCAAAGAAACCTTCGGAGTGAGGTAAAAGGCCGGATCGTTGACCAGCGGATGGCTGGCGCTGGCATTAACTGCCAATCGTTTGGCATTCAGCGCGGTGGGGTGGGCAAAATCGACATATTCGCCGGAAAACAGGAGGCTTGTGTCCGCGTAATTTTGGCGGGCATTGAGCGTCAATTGCGGCAAGCGTTTATAAGGCGTGCTATTCGGTATCAGGCTTTGGTAGCGTTGTACGCGCGCAGATGTATCCCACCAGCCGCCATTGTGGCTCAACATGATGTCTTGCAAGAGGCTGCTCTGTGAAGTCAATTCTGTCGAGTTGGCCAAGTCGCGGTAATAATCATCGTCCGAAACACTATTTAAATTTATATAGCCGTAGAATCCACCAGCTATATTTTGGCTATGCTGCAAGCCAACGTACCCCCGCTTCCGTTTGGCGATCTTGTCATTGGACAAGAAATCCAGATGGACTTCACCGCTGTAAGCAGGTTCCAGATAACGGAATTCGTTGTATAGCATGACTCCGCGATTGCTCATCACGCGCGGCGCAATCGTTGCATCGCGGTTTGGCGCGATATTCCAGTAATACGGAACGGTTACCTCCCTGCCATTGATGATTGTGTTGCCGATAATCGGTGACATCAAACCCGATTTGCGATCCTTGCTGAGCGGAAAATCCATCCACGGCGAATACAGGATAGGTGCGCCCATGAATTCGACCCATGCATGATGGGCCGTGCCGACCTGGCGGTCGCGGTCGAGTTCCAATCCGCTCATTTTCAGCAGCCAGTCCTGATTGTCGGCAGGGCAAGTCGTGTAGGTCGCGTTATCCAGGGTGTAATGTTGTTTATCCTGGATGTGCATCACGTCTGCCGAACCTCGCCCATCATTCTCATATAAATAGAATATCGGCTTTTCCATCGTGCCGATGCTGGTGTCCAGGTTCAGCTTGAGATGCGGCCCGCTGATGGTGTTGCCTGCCTGCTCCAGCACCACCGAGCCTTGCGCATCGACATCCTGAGTGTCCTGAAAATACAGTAACCGGTCGGCGCGAATGGATTGTCCGCGTTTGCGCAATATTGCGTTACCGGTCGCCTCGAGCTGGTTTTCTTTCTTGCCCTCCAGTTTATCTGCCTCCACAAATGAGGGCGTTCCCTGTGCGGGCGGCTCGGTCGCCATAAAGGTCTTGTCGATACGCAACGCAGGCGGAAGCGTATCTGCAGCGGCATGGCACACAGATATACATAGCAAAGCAAATACAATCGACTTTGGACGGCAACGCATAATGCGCAGTATAGTAAAATAGCAAGGTCTAACAGTTTACCATTAATACTGCCTAACATACCCAATATGCTACGCCAGCAACAACTCACCGCATGGCTGCACAGCCAGTTTCCGGGCGCAGCTTTCACCCTTGCACCAGCTTCCGCCGACGCCAGCTTCCGCCGCTATTTCCGCGTTACCTTCAATGAACCAGAGAGGGGCGATGAGCTTGCCAGCCGTCGTGAGCAGCCCGAGATGCAAGGCGCCGCGCAGCGAGCGACGACACATACCGATTGGGTAGGGGAGGAGCGAGCGAGCACGCAACGCAGCAGCTCGGGCGCGCAGCAGGCTGGCACGCTCATCGTCATGGATGCCCCGCCGCAGCATGAAGATTGCCGACCGTTCCTGCATGTCGCCAAACTGTTCGAAGATGCGGGAGCGCATGTGCCACATGTGTTTGCACAGGATTTGCAGCAGGGCTTCCTGCTGCTGTCCGATCTCGGCAACACCACTTATCTGCAGGCGCTGAATGCCGGGACGGCGCGCGAACTGTATGGTGCGGCTACCGACGCGTTGATCAGAATTCAGCTCGCCTCGCGCGAAAATGAGCTGCCTTCTTATGACGAAGCGCTGCTGCGCCGCGAACTGAACCTGTTCCCGGAATGGTATATCGCCAGGCATCTTAACGCCACGCTCACCGATAAGCAGCACGCCAAACTGGAAGAAGTCTTTGCGCGCATCCTCGCCAGCAACCTTGCCCAGCCGCGTGTGTACGTGCATCGGGATTACCACTCAAGAAACCTGATGTATATTGAATCCCCTCACCTCAATCCTCTCCCGATGTCCTCTCCCCAACCCTCTCCCGGTGGAGCCCCTCTCCTCAATCCTCTCCCGCAAGCGGGCGAGGAGACGAACGTGAAAGGCTCTTTCAATCCCTGCGGGAGAGGGGGCAAACGGGAAAGGCTATCTTCAATCCCTGCGGGAGAGGAGGTAAACGAAAAAGGCAATCTTTTAGTCTCGCCCGGCATCCTGGACTTTCAGGATGCGGTGTACGGCCCGATCACCTACGACCTCGCCTCGCTGTTCAAGGATGCCTACATCAAATGGGAAGAAGCGGAAATCATGGACTGGATGATCCGCTACTGGGAAAAGGCGCGTAAAGCCGGGCTTCCGGTGCGCGCGGATTTCGGCGAGTTCTATCGCGACTACGAGTGGATGGGCGTGCAGCGCCACATCAAGGTGCTGGGCATCTTCGCTCGCCTGTACCACCGTGACGGCAAGGACGGTTACCTGAAAGATATGCCGCTGGTGATGGACTACCTGCGCCGTGCCTGCGAGCGCTACATCGAGCTCAAGCCGCTGCTGAATTTGCTCGACGAACTGGAGCCGCGCAAGGTACAGGCGGGGTATACCTTTTGACGCCATGAGTCCCAAAAAAACATTTCACCACGAAGGACACAGAGGGCACGAGGATTATTCGTCGAGCAGCATGAAGTTATGCACTCAACATCCGGGTAGATCACGTTTTTGGAGCAACATGTTGTTCTTCGCGACCTTCGTGCTCTTCGTGGTTTCAATAAGGAATTTTGGATGAAGGCCATGTTGTTAGCCGCCGGTCGCGGCGAACGCATGCGCCCGCTCACCGACCATACCCCCAAGCCGCTGCTGGAAGTCGGCGGCAAGCCGCTGATCATCTGGCATATCGAGAAGCTGGTATGCGTCGGTATCACCGATCTGATCATCAACCACGCCCATCTCGGCACGCAGATCGAAACCGCGCTGGGTGATGGCAGCCGCTACGGTGCCCGCATCCGCTACTCGGATGAAGGCACTGCCCTGGAAACCGCGGGCGGCATCGCAAATGCGCTGCCGCTTTTACTCCCCTCCCCCGCTAGCGGGGGAGGGGCTGGGGGGCGAGGAGGGGGTTTCGCAGAGCACGCTCTGCGCCAGACGAGCGGTTCCGGCGTACCAGCCGGAACGCGCACTGCAAGTGAGGGAGAACCTTTCGCCGTAATCAACGGCGACATCTACTGCGATTACGACTTTGCACATCTGCCAGAACGCGCCGCCGCGCTGCAAGCCAGCGGCGACATGGCGCATCTGGTGCTGGTCGATAATCCGCCACATCACCCCAAGGGCGATTTCGCCTTATCCGGGAGTCGCATTTACCCATTTCCCACTCCCCACTCCCCACTCCCCACTCTCCTGACCTTCAGCGGCATCGGCGTCTATCAGCCCGCGCTGTTCAAGGATATTCCGCGCGGTAACAGCGCGCCGCTCGCGCCACTGTTGAGGGCGCAAATCGCCCTCGGCAAGGTCGGCGGCGAACATCACCGTGGCATATGGATGGATGTCGGTACGCCTGAACGCCTCGACGAACTCGACAAGCTCATTCGCTCGTCGCACAATGTGCCATGACTATCGATTCAACCATCTATTCGAAGCGCCGAGACTGCCTGTTGGAAAAGATGCAGCGCGGCATTGCCGTCATCCCAACTGCCCTGGAAGTGGCGCGCAATGGTGACACTCATTATGGTTACCGCTACGACAGCAACTTCTATTACCTGAGCGGCTTTACCGAACCGGAAGCGGTGCTGGTATTGGTTGCAGGGAGCGAACCTCAAACCATCCTGTTCTGCCGCGAGAAGAATCCGGAGCGTGAAGTCTGGGATGGCTACCGTGTTGGCCACGATGCCGCAAAGGAGCGATACGGTTTCGACGCGGCCTACCCGGTCGCGCAATTAGATGAGAAACTGGCGGAACTGATGGGCAACCAGCCAGCGCTTTATTATCCGGTAGGCCACGACCCCGCATGGGATCAGCGCATTCTCAAACTGCGCGGCGAGGTGCAGGCCAAGGTACGTAGCGGCATCCGCGCCCCGAACGAAATACACGATGTGCGCACATTGCTCAACGAAATGCGGCTGTTTAAGGACGATCACGAACTGGTGACCATGCGCCGCGCCGCCGAGATTTCAACGCAGGCGCACCGGCGCGCGATGCGATTCACCCGCCCCGGCCAGTTCGAATACCAGATAGAGGCCGAATTGCTGCACGAATTTTGCCGCCACGGCGCACGCCACCCCGCCTACCCATCCATCGTCGCGGGCGGCGCGAACGCCTGCGTGCTGCATTATGTCGGCAACGACGCCCGGCTCAACGACGGCGACCTGCTGCTGATCGACGCGGGTTGCGAGCTGGACGGCTACGCCTCCGACATCACGCGCACCTTTCCGGTGAACGGGCGTTTCTCCGCCGCGCAAAAGGATGTCTATGAACTCGTGCTCGCCGCACAAACCGCCGCGATTGCCGCCGCCCGCCCCGGCAACAGATGGGACGCGCCGCATGACGCCGCCTTGCGTGTGCTGGCGCAAGGCTTCATCGACCTGAAACTGTGCCAGGGAAGCGTGGAGGCCGTGCTGGAGAGCGAGAGCTACAAGCGGTTTTACATGCACCGCACCGGCCACTGGCTGGGCATGGACGTGCATGATGTCGGCGATTACAAAACTGGCGACGACTGGCGCGCGCTACAGCCCGGCATGGTGTTCACCGTCGAGCCTGGCTGCTACATCCGTCCCGCCGACGATGTGCCGCAAGCGCTATGGAACATCGGCGTGCGCATCGAGGACGATGTGGTTGTCACCGCGCAAGGCTGCGAAGTGCTGACTGCTGCCGCGTCGAAAACGGTGGTGGAGATCGAGGATCTGATGAAATGAAAGAGCGGCGCGCCCCTCAACTTTACGTTTGGGAGGAGGAAAAATGAAAAAATTGGCAGCGGTGCTTGTAGTTGTGATCGCGGCGTCGAGCGCCTCTGCTGGCAACAGCGAGACGCCGGAGGCGCTGTCAGCGCAGTTCATTGCTGCGGTCAACGCAAAGAGCGAGGAAAAGCAGAAAGCGACTATTCATCCGCAGTGTTTTGCAGATATCTCGCCGGTGCAGAGGGACTACCTGAAAGAAACACTTGTGCGTGACTTTCGAAAGACGATCCCCGAAAAACGAACAGTGAAGGTCACGAAACTCGATGACGGTACGCTCCCTTTCGGGGACATGGTTGTTTGGCCTCTCAAGCCTACGCACCAGCTTGAAATCGAGTTCAACACGGGGGAAAACTCCAGCAGCAGCATCATCCGGTTCATCGCGAAGGATAAGAGCCAGTGGTTTGTTATCGTTCCGATGATCAGCAAGGAGAATCTGAAGAAATACGAAGAGAGAAAGAAGCTACAACAATAGATTCTAGCGCAATGCGGACAGCCGGGGCGGCTACCGCGCGGTTTGTTTTACGATGGCACGCTGCTGCGCCCCGCTGCATCGAAGGTCAAGGTATCGGGTCAAGGTTGACGCGATGCCGGTAAAAGCCTAAATTGGACTATCACGCACAAACAACCCAAAGGAGATAAACATGGCCGTCCTCGTTGGCAAACCCGCACCCGATTTCAGCGCCGTTGCCGTAATGGGTAACAATGAGATCAACGAAAATTTCAACCTGAAAAAACATATTGCCGGTAAATATGCGGTGATATTCTTTTATCCGCTGGATTTTACTTTTGTTTGCCCTTCAGAGCTGATCGCGTTCGATCATCGCCTCGACGAATTCAAGAAGCGCAATGTCGAAGTGATCGGCGTTTCGATCGACTCGCACTTTACCCATCTGGCCTGGAAGAATACGCCGGTAAACAATGGCGGCATCGGCCAGGTGCGTTATCCGCTGGTGGCGGATATCAAGCATGAGGTCTGCAAAGCTTACGATGTGGAGGCTGAGGGCGGCGTGGCTTACCGCGGCTCTTTCCTGATCGACCGTGCCGGTATGGTGCGCCACCAGGTGGTGAACGATTTGCCGCTGGGCCGCAACATCGACGAGATGCTGCGGATGGTGGATGCATTGCAGTTCCATGAAGAGCATGGCGAGGTCTGCCCGGCCGGCTGGAGCAAAGGCAAGGCGGGCATGAATGCATCGACCGAAGGCGTGGCGAAGTATCTGGCGAATCACGCCAAGGAACTGTAAATCTGTTGTTTTGATCCCGGTGAACCGGCCTTGAATGGCCGGTTCACCGGCGTCGTTGTGATCCGTACCGCGTCGCTTTCTTACTCGACAAACGGGCATGGCGAGCCGCCGCCCCTGATAATGAAACTTGCCATGCCCGTTTTCCCCTATCCAACTTTCCCCCGCAAGCGGGAGAAAGGGCAAACGAATCGCTGCGCGAGTTTCACGTTAAGGATATGAAAGAACTGCCCGAAAAATAAGCGTTCCCGATTGTTCTTCGGCGCAGTGCTGCTAGAATTCGCGTCGTCCTTATTTTGAGTGGGTTTCCGTTATGTTGATCGGCTTCGTATTCCTGTATCTGTTCATTTCCATCGGCATCGGCATGTATGCGGCCACCAAGGTACACAGCGCGCGCGATTACATTACCGCCGGACGTTCCCTGCCGATCTACATCGTGCTGGCCATGGTGTTCGCCACCTGGTTCGGCGCCGAGACCGTGCTCGGTATTCCCGCCACCTTTCTCAAAGAAGACCTGGGCGGGCTGATTTCCGACCCGTTCGGCGCCTCGCTGTGCCTGATCCTGTTCGGCCTGTTCTTCGCTCGCAAGCTGTACCGCATGAACCTGCTCACCATCGGCGACTTCTACCGCCAGCGCTATGGCCACAAGGTCGAGGTTATCGCGGGCGTGGCCATCGCGCTGTCCTATCTCGGCTGGGTATCGGCGCAGGTCACCGCGCTGGGGCTGGTGTTCAACGTGCTATCCGACGGATCGATCACCCAGGCGCAGGGTATCCTCATCGGCGCGGCGGTGGTGCTGCTCTATACCCTGTACGGCGGCATGTGGTCGGTGGCGATGACCACCTTTTTCCAGATGATCGTCATCGTGCTGGGCCTGATCTACATCTCGGCGCTGCTGGCCGACATGACCGGCGGCGTCATGCCGGTGATCGAGCATGCGGCGGCAAACAATAAATTCCATTTCTGGCCGGAGCTGAACGCGGTGGCGATGATCGCCTTCATCTCCGGCCTGCTGACCATGGGTTTCGGCTCCATCCCTCAACAGGACGTGTTTCAGCGCGCCAACTCCTCGAAGAACGAGAACGTCGCGGTGTGGGGCACGGTGCTGGGCGGCGTGGCCTATTTTCTGTTCGCCGCAGTGCCGCTGTTCATGGCCTACTCCGCCAACCTGATCGACCCGGCGTTGGCGGCGCAATGGCTTTCCGAGGACAGCCAGAAGCTGTTGCCCGAGCTGGTCAAGGCGCACCTGCCGCTGTTTGCGCAGGTGGTTTTCTACGGCGCGCTGCTGTCGGTGATCATGAGCACGGCTTCCGGCACCCTGCTCGCGCCTTCGGTCACGCTTTCCGAGAACGTCCTCAAGGGCTGGATTACGCGCAAGAACCTGTCCGATCACAAAATGCTGGTGATGACGCGCTGGGTGGTGGGTATCTTTGCGGGTTGCGTCACGCTCTACGCACTGTGGGCGCTGGATCAGGAAACCGGCATCCACCAGATGGTGGAGAACGCTTACAAAGTGACGCTGGTGCTGGCTTTCACGCCACTGGTGGCCGGGCTGTACTGGAAGCGCGCCACGACGTTCGGCGCCTATTGGGCGATGGGTCTGGGGCTGGCGACCTGGTTGCCGATGGAGTTCCTGGCACCCGAAGCCGCGTTCCCGCCGCAGTTTGCCGGCTTTCTGATGAGCGTCGCCGGCATGGTGGGCGGCTCGCTGCTGCATCGGCAGGCGGAAGATGCGTCCCCGCAGCCGCATGCTGCCAGCAGGATCGAGTGATTCTGTCACATGTTTGTCACAAAACCTTCATACCCTTGCGGCATACCCTTACGGGATGTCTGAAAGGATGAAGGAGTGACAATGAGTGCGAAAATATTGATTGTGGAAGACGAGCCGGCAATTCAGGAACTGCTGGCGTTTAATGTCACGCAGGCGGGTTTGCAGGCTTTATGTGCGGAAGATGCGGATGGCGCATGGCGGCAAATTCGCAATAATGCGCCGGATCTGATCCTGCTGGACTGGATGCTGCCGGGCACCAGCGGGGTGATTCTGGCGAGACAACTGCGCGCCGATGCGCATACCAGGAATACCCCGATCATCATGCTGACCGCGCGCGGAGAAGAGCGCGACAAGATACTGGGGCTGGAGTCGGGCGCGGACGATTACATCACCAAACCGTTTTCGCCGCGCGAGCTGATGGCGCGCATCCGCGCCATATTGCGCCGCAATGCCCCGCAAATGCCGGATGAAGCGGTCGAGGTGGGCGGACTGGAACTGTCGCCCGCTTCGCATCGCGTGACCGCCGGAGGGGCTGCGATCGAGCTGGGCCCCACCGAGTTCCGTTTGTTGCATTTTTTCATGACCCACACGGAACGTGTATATAGCCGCGCCCAATTGCTCGATCAGGTCTGGGGTACGCAGGTATTTGTCGAGGAACGCACGGTGGATGTGCATATCCGGCGCCTGCGCGCCGCCTTGGAACCGGTTAAAATGGATCATCTGGTTCAGACGGTGCGCGGCAGCGGCTATCGCTTTTCGGTTAACCGGTAGCGGCTCTTGCCCCGCCTGCCGCGATAACCGATCCGCGATAGCCAATTACAAGCATAGGCATCGGCATTGCCATTGCCGCAAGGCGACCGGGACGGTTGTTGTTACAGGGAGAGCTTCTTGCAGGGTTTCTGGCTTCGCTTAAGCATACCCATCGGGCTCGTTGCGCTGTTTGCGCTGCTGATATGGGGGATGCTCTCGGCTACGTTCGCGTTGCTGTTCATGCTGCTGCTATTGTTGCTGGTGATGGCGTTCCATGCGCGGCAGCTTTACAGGCTGGGGAAATGGCTGCATGACCCGCGCATCGAAACCGTCCCGGAAGCGGGCGGCATCTGGGACGAGGTGTTTTCCCAACTGTACCGGATGGTCAAGCGGCACAACCAGACAAAACAGGAGCTTGCAGCCGAGTTGCAACATATCGAACAGGCCACTGCCGCGTTGCCGGAGGGGGTGGCGATCCTGAACGAGGCGAACCGCATCGAATGGTGCAATCCGCTCGCGCAGCAGCATTTCGATCTCGATGCCGAGCACGATTTCATGCAGGACATCACTTATCTGGTGCGCCAGCCGGAGTTTGTCGAATACATCCGTGAATCCCTTCTTGGGAAATCCAGTTTCAGCGAGCCGCTGGTGATGCGGCCGGCGCGCCATGACGACCTGGTGTTATCCATCAAACTTATCCCTTATGGCGTGAACAAGCGGCTGTTGATCAGCCGCGACATCACCCAGCTACAGCGCATCGAAGCCATGCGCCGCGATTTCGTCGCAAACGTTTCGCATGAGCTGCGCACGCCGCTGACCGTGGTGAACGGCTATGTGGAGAACTTGCAGGACATGCCGGATCTTGGCCAGGAAAGCGCACGGCGCGCTTTGCAACTGATGGCCGGACAAACCCGCCGCATGCAAAATCTGGTCGCTGACCTGCTTACCCTGTCGCACCTGGAAAATGACCAGAGCCCGTTGCTTGAAGAGATTGTGGATATGGGCGTGTTGCTCAACGAGATTTACCATGAAGGGCAGTCGCTGAGCGGTGGATTGCATTCCTTGCAACTGGAGTTGCCGAGCGATGCCAAACTGCTCGGCAACCGCGAAGAGTTGCGTAGCGCATTCGGCAACTTGCTCAGCAACGCGATCCGCTATACGCCGAAAGGGGGCGCGATTTCATTGCGCTGGGCGGAGCGCGACGGGCAACCGGTATTTTCCGTTCAGGACAGCGGCATCGGCATCCCGGCGCAGCACATCCCGCGCCTGACTGAGCGTTTCTACCGGGTGGACCGCAGCCGCTCACGCGAAACAGGGGGGACAGGTTTGGGGCTTGCGATTGTCAAGCATATCGCGATCCGGCATCAGGCCAAACTTGAGGTATCGAGCGAAGAAGGCAAGGGCAGCACTTTTTCGCTGGTGTTCCCGGGCAGGCGCGCATCAAGTTGATGCAGGGAAATTATTTTTTCTGGATCAACTCGATTTTGTATCCGTCCGGGTCTTCGACAAACGCGATCACCGTGCTCCCGTGTTTCATCGGCCCGGCTTCGCGCACCACCCTGCCGCCGCGCTGCCTGATTTTTCCGCAGGCGGCGTAGGCATCTGCCACTTCGATGGCAATATGCCCGAAGGCATTGCCGATCTCGTATTTTTCCACGCCCCAATTGTGCGTCAGTTCGATGGCCGAACTGTTGCTTTCATCGTCGAAACCGACGAAGGCCAGGGTGAACTTTCCTTCCGGGTAATCTGTGCGGCGCAGCAATTTCATGTCGAGCACGCCGGTATAGAAATCGAGCGATTTTTCCAGATCGGCTACGCGTAGCATGGTATGAAGGATGCGCATCAGGGCTCCATTGCTTAAAAATTAGGGCTGTTTTGCGGGTTCGGCAGTTGCGGTTATATAGGGTAAAATGCCCGTCCGGAATCATATTCTACCATTGCCCACATCATGTCCGAATCCTTCCCGTTAGTAATGAGCTTCGCCGCCACCGACCCCAGCGGCGGAGCCGGTTTGCAGGCCGACCTGCTGACTATCTCCAGCATGGGCTGCCACCCGCTATCGGTGGTCACGGCGATCACCGTGCAGGATACCAGCGGAGTGGATGATGTGTTGCCGATCGATCATGAGTGGGTAGTGGATCAGGCGCGCGCGATGCTGGAGGACGTGCCGGTGGCGGCGTTCAAGATCGGCCTGCTCGGCAGCGTGGAGAACATCGCGGCTATCGCCGAAGTGCTGGCGGATTATCCTGACATCCCGCTGGTGCTTGATCCGGTGCTGGCTTCGGGTCGTGGCGACGAATTGGCGAATGAAGACATGCTCGATGCGATGCGTGAACTGCTGATTCCGCAAACCACCATCATCACGCCGAACAGCATGGAGGCGCGTCGTCTCGCACTGGACGAGGATAACGAAGAGGATGATCCGACCCTCGAGGAGTGTGCGAAACGCCTTCTGCTGATGGGGTGCGAGTATGTGCTGATTACCGGCACGCACGAACAGACGCCCAAGGTGATTAACACCTTGTATGGCGAGCACGGGATAATATTGCGCAGCGATAGCTGGGCGCGCCTTCCGGGAATCTATCACGGCTCCGGCTGCACATTGTCCTCCGCGATTGCGGCGCTGTTGGCGCAAGGTGTGGATGTGCCGGATGCGGTCAAGGAAGCGCAGGAATACACTTGGCAAACTTTGAACGCAGGCTTCCGCCCCGGCATGGGGCAGCACATTCCTGATCGTTTATTTTGGGCGCGCGGCGATGAGGATGATGAGCCACAAGAGCGGCCAAATTAACGAGTGCAGGAATACGCAGCAAGATTTCATTATCATTCCCACGCGGAGCATGGGAACGATGATGAACGGAATTTCTATTAAGTGAACAGTATTGTGGTTAGCGGCTTGTATGCAATTACGCCAGACGAACCCGACACGGCTGAATTGCTGCGCAAGGTGCGCCTGGCATTGTTGGGCGGCGCGCGGGTAGTGCAGTACCGCAACAAGGCCGCCGCTGCGGAATTGCGGCTGAAGCAGGCGGAGACGTTGCGCGAACTGACGCGTGAATTTGCCGCGAAGCTGATCGTCAATGATGACGCGGCGCTGGCGAAACAGGTAGATGCCGATGCTGTGCACTTGGGTGGCGAAGATGGCAGCGTGGCAGCGGCGCGCAAGCTGCTGGGCAGCGGTAAAATCATCGGCGTGTCTTGCTATAATCGACTGCCGCTGGCGCATGAGGCAGTTCGACAAGGCGCGGATTACGTGGCGTTCGGCAGTTTTTTTTCTTCCACGGTAAAGCCCGAAGCGGTAGTCGCCACGCCCGATTTATTGCGGCAGGCGCGCCGCGAGCTTGCGGTTCCGCTGGTGGCGATTGGCGGCATCACCGCGCAAAACGGCGCGCAGTTGCTGGAAGCGGGGGCGGATGCGCTGGCGGTGATTTCGGCGGTGTTTTCCGCGCCGGACATCGAACAGGCAGCAAGAGAATTTTCCAATCTCTTTAAAATATAGGAAGGATGCCTTTAAGAAGTTTGCTTTTGCGGGAGAAGCACAAGGAGCCGCACAGCGAATGACGAGGCATATCGGTTTGATAGACGAGGAATGAGCGAGCACGCGACGCCGTGATTCGCCCGCAAAACAAATTTATAAAGGTATCCAGCATGACTTCGCATAATCAAGAGCTATTCGATGAATCACAAAAAATTATCCCCGGCGGCGTGAATTCGCCGGTGCGCGCGTTCCGCTCGGTCGGCGGCACGCCGCTGTTTTTTCAGCGCGGGCAGGGCGCTTATGTGTGGGACGCGGACGATAAAAAATACACCGATTACGTCGGCTCCTGGGGGCCGATGATCGTCGGGCATTGCCATCCCGAGGTGGTCAAGGCAGTGCAGGACGCGGCGGCGCAGGGCTTGGGTTTTGGCGCGCCAACCGCGGCTGAACTGGAACTCGCAAAGCTGCTGTGCAAGTTGCTGCCGAGTCTGGAGATGGTGCGTCTGGTGAGTTCCGGCACCGAGGCGACGATGACGGCGATCCGCCTGGCGCGCGGCTTTACCGGGCGTTCGCGCATCGTCAAATTCGAGGGCTGCTACCACGGTCATTCCGACGGGTTGCTGGTGAAGGCCGGTTCCGGCGCGCTGACTTTCGGCCAGCCGAGTTCGTCCGGTGTGCCCGCCGAGATCGCGGCGCTGACCACGGTGCTGGACTACAACGATGCTGCCGGGTTGGAGAAAGCCTTCGCTGCGATGGGCAACGAGATCGCGGCGGTGATCGTCGAGCCGGTGGCAGGCAACATGAACCTGATCGCCCCGAAGCGCGAGTTCCTCGATGCCATGCGCGCGTTATGTACGAAATACGGTGCGGTACTGATCCTCGACGAGGTGATGACCGGCTTCCGTGTTAGCCTGCAAGGCGCGCAGGGTCATTACGGCATCAAGCCGGACTTGGTCACGCTCGGTAAGGTGATGGGCGGCGGCTTGCCTGCTGCGGCTTTCGGCGGGCGGCGCGACATCATGCAATGTCTTGCTCCGCTTGGCGCGGTGTATCAGGCCGGCACCCTGTCAGGCAATCCGGTCGCGGTGGCGGCCGGGTTGGCTACACTGAAACTGGTACAGCAAGCCAGTTTTTACGAACGCCTGTCGCAACTGGCGAAACAGCTTACCGAAGGCATGACCGCAGCGGCAAGCAAGCATGGCATCCCGTTCTGCGCGCAATCGGTCGGCGGCATGTTCGGACTGTATTTCAGCAAGTCGCTACCGACGAGCTACGTCGAGGTGATGAGCTGCGACAAGGAAGCGTTCAACCGCTTCTTCCACGCGATGCTGGATGCGGGGCACTACCTCGCGCCGTCGGCGTTCGAGGCGGGCTTCGTCTCGGCAGCGCATAGCGATGCGGACATCGCCGCGACCATTGCCGCCGCCGACAAGATTTTCGCCAACTGGTAAGGCCAGTCCACGAAAAACACGAAAGGCACGAAATATTATGAACTACCATCATTTGCCGACAGGAGCATTCAGCCAGCCCGGAATTGAAATAGCCCCGAGGTTTTGTTCGTGTCATTTCGTGTTTTTCGTGGACAACCTGTTTTTCAGTTGATGGGGCTCTTCTCGCAGGCGGCGTTCTACACCACCGTCAATCACCTGAAGGATTTGCCGCAGCATGGCGGCAGGGAAGTCGCGTTCGTCGGGCGCTCCAACGCGGGCAAATCGAGCGCGATCAACACGCTGGCGAACCATGTGCGGCTGGCTTATACCAGCAAGACGCCGGGGCGCACCCAGCATCTGAATTACTTTTCGCTAGGTAATGACAATTTTCTCGTGGATCTGCCTGGCTACGGTTACGCCAAGGTGCCGCCGGACGTGCAGCGGCATTGGGAACAGTTGCTGAGCAAGTACCTGGAAACCCGCGAGGAGCTGGCAGGGCTGGTGATCATCATGGACGCGCGCCATCCGCTGACCGAACTCGACGAGAGCATGCTGGACTGGTTTGCGCCGACCGGTAAGCCGGTGCACATCCTGCTGACCAAGTCAGACAAACTTAGCCGCCAGCAAGCCACATTGACCCTGAATCGCGTAAAATCGTATCTGGACGAACATTTTTCGCAGTGCTCCGTGCAGTTGTTTTCCAGCCTGAAGAAGATCGGTACGGAAGAGGCGGAAGCGGTGATCGCGGGCTGGCTGAAAAGCGAATAACCGTTAAAACGGCAATTCATCCACGAAAAACACGAAAGGCACGAAAATAAAAAGAGAAATTGTATTGCATCGGCGACATTTCGTGTTTTTCGTGCCTTTCGTGGATAATTACTTTTTCTAGAATAATAAAAAAAGCCCCCGGAAAAACCGGGGGCTAAAAAAGTCTTAACAGGGTTAAGACACCCGCTCAGGGAGGAGAAACGGGGAGTGACTCGCACCACTCACAGCATCAGATTAGCATTCTCTAAATTAGTTCCAAAGAAAATGACCATCTAGGAAAAAATCATGCAAACACTCGGACAATACCCCCATATCAGAATGCGCCGTATGCGCCGCGATGCCTTTTCGCGGGACTTGATGCGTGAGCATGTGCTCACATCGGCGGATTTCATCTATCCGGTCTTCGTGCTGGAAGGCAGCAACAAGGTCGAGGATGTGAAATCCATGCCGGGCGTACAGCGCAAGACGCTGGACTTGCTGCTCAAGGATGCAGAGCAATGCGTGAAGCTGGGCATCCCGGTGATGGCGATCTTCCCGGTGATCGATGCGCCGCTGAAAAGCCTGGACGCTAAAGAGGCCTATAACCCGGACGGTTTGGTACCGCGCGTGGTCGCCGCGCTGAAAAAGAATTTCCCCGAACTCGGCGTGATGACCGACATCGCGCTCGACCCCTACACCAGCCACGGCCAGGACGGCCTGATCGACGCCAGCGGCTACGTGCTCAACGACGAGACCGTGGAAGTGCTGGCGCAGCAGGCGCAGGTACACGCGCAGGCCGGAGCCGACATCGTCGCCCCCTCCGATATGATGGACGGGCGCATCGGCGCGGTGCGCGCCGCGCTGGA
>JBAQCT010000016.1:0-7553 GCA_049294375.1 Gallionella sp.
CCATATGCGTTCCATAAATGCTTGCTTATTTATATGACTGGATGCAGAATTTAAAGCAACGCAGCAACATTGCGTGCCTTTTATATTGATTCTGCCGGAGTTTCCCATGCGCAAGATTATATCGCTGATTTGCTTTTTGTTGCCCGCCCTGGCCTTTGCCGCACCGCCTGACGCCCCTCCTGAACTCCGCAGCGACGCGCCCGACCGGCATGTTGTCGTAAAGGGCGACACGCTGTGGGACATCTCCGGCAAGTTCTTCAAAGACCCGTGGAAGTGGCAATATATCTGGGGCATGAACAAGGACGCCATCAAGGATCCGCACTGGATCTATCCGGGTGACGTGATCGTCCTGGATCGTGCCACCGGCACATTGCGCGTAGGCGAAGGCGCAGCCCCCGTCGCCACGGCCAGCGCCACCGAGGTCGTCAAGCTTTCACCCAGGATACGCGCAGACCACAGCGAGCACGATGCCATACCCAGCATCCCCGCCAAGATCATCAGGCCGTTTTTGAGCCAGCCGCTGGTCGTCGATGAAGAGGCGATGAAAAATGCGCCGACCCTGATCGGTGCGCGTGAAGGCCGCGTGATATTGGCCAAAAACGATATCTGCTTCATAAAAGACCTGCCCTCAAACAAAAACAAAAAATGGCAGATTTATCGCCCCGGTAAAACGCTGGTCGATCCCGACACCAAAGAGGCGCTGGGCATTGAAGTCACCTATCTGGGCGATGCCGAAGTGACGGATTTTGCCGATGTCAGCACCGGCATGATCACCCGCTCCATACAAGAAATCAACAAGGGTGACCGCCTGGTCGCGCCATCCGGCAATGTCCCCAATGCCTACCTGCCGCGTTCACCGAGCAAAAAGATTTCCGCTAGCGTCATTTCGGTATATGGCGGTGTTTCCCAAGCCGGGCAAAACGCGGTCATCACGCTGAACAAGGGCGCCCGCGACGGGCTGGAGATCGGCCATGTGCTGGCCCTGTACCACAAGGGCGAAACCGTAAAGAACGAAGGCAAGGAAGACAAACTGCCGGACGAGCGCTACGGGCTGGTGTTCGTGTTCCGGGTGTTCAACAAGGTCTCGTACGCGCTGGTGATGCAAACAAAATTACCCGCCCAGTTGATGGATCGCGCGCAAACTCCCTGAAATAATGAGTGATGATGCTTCGCTCAAGGCTTGGCTGGCACTAAGCCTGACGCGTGGCTTGGGCGGCGAAAGCGCGCGCCGCCTGCTCAAGGAATTCGGCTCGCCCGACGCGGTTTTCGCCGCATCCGCCAGATCGCTCAAAGCCATCGTCAAGTCAGAAGTTGCCACCGAGATCGGCAAAGGCGTTGCTGATGACCAGATCGCACCAGCGTTGGCATGGCTGGAAGACGGCAACAACCGCATCGTCACTCTCGCCGACGGCGACTACCCGCAAGCCCTGCTGAACATCCCCGACCCGCCGCTGCTGCTGTATGTGAAGGGCAGGCTCGACCTGCTCAACCATCCCGCGCTGGCCATCGTCGGCAGCCGCAACGCCACCCCGCAGGGCATCGGCAACGCCGAAGCTTTCGCCAAGGCGTTGAGCGACGCCGGGCTGTGCATCATCAGCGGCATGGCGCACGGCATCGACGCCGCCGCGCATCGCGGCGCATTGCGCTGCCAAGGAAACAATTGCGGTGGCAGCATCGGCGTGGTCGGCACCGGGCTGGACAAGGTCTATCCCGCCGCGAACCGCGATCTTGCCCACGCGCTCGCGCAGCAGGGTACGCTGATCTCGGAATTCCCGCTCGGCACGCCGCCGCTGGCCGCCAACTTCCCGCGCCGCAACCGCATCATCAGCGGCATGGGTGCCGGGTGCCTGGTGGTGGAAGCATCGCTGCAAAGCGGCTCGCTGATCACCGCGCGGCTGGCACTTGAGCAGGGCAGGGAAGTGTTCGCGATTCCCGGCTCGATCCACGCGCCGCAGAGCAAGGGTTGCCACGCGTTACTCAAGCAGGGCGCCAAGCTGGTCGAGACCGCGCAGGACATCCTCGAGGAATTGGGCGGACTGGCTATGACAGGCAACATCGCGCCTGTATGCGACCCCAAAGGGGCGGATACCGGGATGCAGAGCCAAAATCCCGCGCTGCTCGGGCATCTTGGCTTCGATCCGGTCGATCTGGACACCCTCGGGAAACGCAGCGGCTTGACGATAGCCGAGCTATCCGCCATGCTGTTAACGTTCGAACTGGAGGGGCGCGTCAGCGCGCTACCCGGCGGCTTGTACCAAAGAATCCATTAAAACACCACGCCACTGCTACAATAAAACATGTTCGAAATATTGATGTACCTATTTGAGAGTTACTTTGACGCAGGCAGCTACCCTGAGCCGGACAAGCTGTCGCGCAAACTATCCGCAGCCGGTTTTGAGGGCGAAGAGATCAGCGAGGCACTGACCTGGCTATCCGCGCTGCAACAACAGAATCCCGAGAACTACCCCGACACGCTCAAGCATGCCGGGCTGCGCCACTTTGCCGAGCTGGAACTTCAGCGCATCAGCCTTGAGGCGCGACAATTTCTGATCTTTGCCGAGCAGCAACAGATGATTTCCGCCGTCGAGCGCGAGATGATCATCGACCGCGCCGTCGCGCTGCAGCAGGAAAACATCAAGCTGGACAAGCTCAAGCTCATCATGCTGATGGTGCTGTGGAACCGTCATTCCGAACTCGATCCGCTGCTGGTCGAGGAATTGCTGACCCCGCTGCATTCCACGCAACTGCATTGAACCCCATACCCACATTAAACCCTGATTTTCACGCATGGCACATAATCTCCTGATCGTCGAATCACCGGCCAAGGCCAAGACACTCAAAAAATACTTGGGCAAGGATTTCGAAGTCCTCGCCTCGTTCGGTCATGTGCGCGACCTGGTACCCAAGACCGGCGCAGTCGATACCGAGAATGATTTTGCGATGCAGTACGAGACCATCGCGCGCAACAGCAAGCACGTGGACGCGATTGCCAAAGCCGCCGCGCTGGCCGACAACATCCTGCTGGCGCCCGATCCGGACCGCGAAGGGGAGGCGATCGCCTGGCATATTTCCGAGTTACTCAAAGCCAAGCGCGGCCTGAAGAACAAGAACATGCAGCGAGTGGTGTTCTATGAAATCACCCAGACTGCGGTGCGCGAAGCGGTCGCTCACCCCCGCGAAATCTCGATGCCGCTGGTAAATGCGCAGCAGGCGCGGCGCGCGCTGGACTATCTGGTCGGCTTCAACCTGTCGCCGCTGCTGTGGCGCAAAATTCGTCCGGGGCTATCCGCAGGCCGCGTGCAAAGCCCCGCATTGCGCATGATCGTCGAACGCGAACTGGAGATCGAGGCGTTCAAGACCCAGGAATACTGGACGGTGCATCTGGACACCAACAAGGATCACCAGCCGTTTTCCGCCAAACTGTTCCAGTACCAGGGCAAAAAGCTCGAACAACTCAGCATCGGCAGCCAGGCCGAATACGACGCGATTCACGCGAAACTCAGCGATGCCAAGCTGCCGCCCAAGGTAGTGCGCGTCGAGAAGAAGGCCAAGCAGCGCTATGCCGCTGCGCCGTTCACCACCTCCACCTTGCAACAGGAAGCCGTGCGCAAGCTCGGCATGACTGCCGACCGCACGATGCGCACTGCGCAGTCGCTGTACGAAGGCGTGGACATCGGCGGGCAAACCGTGGGTTTGATCTCCTACATGCGTACCGACTCGGTTTCGCTGGCCAAGGAGGCGGTGCAAGAGATACGCGACTACATCAAGGATAATTTTTCGGCAGAATATCTGCCGAGCAGCCAACCGGCCTACAAGAGCAAGACCAAGAACGCGCAGGAATCGCACGAGGCGATCCGCCCGACCTCGATCCTGCGCACGCCGGACAGCATCCGCGACCACCTGACCGCCGACCAAGCGCGCCTCTACGAGATGATCTGGAAGCGCACCCTCGCGTGCCAGATGACGCCGGCGCGCTTCGACACGGTCAGCGTGGACATCCGGCTGGGCGGAGACACCACGCTGTTCCGCGCTTCCGGCCAGACGCTGGTATTCCCCGGCTTCATCGGCGTATATATGGAAGACGTGGACGACGCCGAGGAAGAGGAGGGCGGCAAGCTGCCGCCGCTGACCGAAGGCGATGTAATACCGGTCGACAAACTGTATGGCGAGCAGCACTTCACCCAGCCGCCGCCGCGCTATTCCGAAGCCAGCTTGGTCAAGGCGCTGGAAGAACACGGCATCGGTCGCCCGTCCACTTACGCGACCATCATCTCGACGCTGCAAGCGAGGGAATACGCCGTCCTCGACAAGAAGCGCTTCGTGCCGACCGACGTCGGGCGCGTCGTCACGCGCTTCCTCACCGACCACTTCACGCGCTATGTCGATTACGGTTTCACCGCGCACCTCGAAGATGAGCTGGATGAAATCTCAGAGGGCAAGCGCGACTGGATCGGCGTGATGGACGAATTCTGGAAAGGTTTCTCCAAACTCATCAAGGAAAAGGCCGACATCGACCGCCCGGTGGAATTGCTCGACGAAGCCTGCCCGGATTGCGGCAAGCCGCTCGCCAAGAAACTCAGCCGCTACGGCAGCTTCATCAGTTGCACCAATTATCCAGAGTGCAAATACAAGCGCAGCCTGAACGGCGAATCGCAGGACGACGCCTCGGCCAGAGTGGAACTGGGCGAACACCCCGAAGCCAAACTACCGGTGCTGCTGCTGCGCGGCCCGTACGGCCATTATGTGCAGTTGGGCGAAGCGGTCAAAGGCGACAAGATCAAGCCGAAACGCGTGTCATGGCCGAAGGAAATGCCCCTCGAACAGGCCGATCTGGCGGGCGCGCTGAAGCTGCTGGCGCTACCGCGCGAACTCGGCGCGCACCCCGAAACCGGCAAGAAGGTCATCGTCAACATCGGCCGCTTCGGCCCCTACATCGGCCACGACGGCAAGTTCAAATCCATCCCGCGCAGCGACAGCATCTTTGACATCTGCATGAAGCGCGCGGCTGAACTGCTGGCACAGGCACGGGACGGCGGCGCCACCGTGCTGCGCACCCTCGGCGACCACCCGGACGACAAAGCCAGCGTCGAGATATGCAGCGGCCGCTACGGCCCCTACGCGCGCCACGGCAAGATCAACGCCACGTTACCGAAGGGCGTCTCGCCGGACGAAATCACGCTGGAAGAAGCGCTGGAGCTGATCGCCGCCAAGGCGGCAAAGGGCGACACGGGGAAGGGCAGGGCGGCGAAGAAGCCTGCGGCCAAAGCGAAAGCAGCCAAGCCCAAGACGACCAAGGCAAAGGCCGCAACGAAAGCCAAAGTCGAACCGAAGACCAAACCTGCTGCTAGAAAACCGGTTGCCAAAAAAACGGCAACCGAAAAAACCGCTAAACCCGCCGTGAAAAAGGCTGCCGCCAAAAAACCTGCGACAAAAAAGCCTGCGGCTAAGAAAACCGCCAAGGGTTCGTAGGGCGTCAATAAGCGAAGCGCATTGCGCCGTATGAAAATTACCCCATACTGCCGCAATGCCTGATTACCGCCGTGCCTGGCATCCGGGCGGCACTTATTTCTTCACAGTCAATCTGCTGCAACGGCAAGGCAACGACCTGCTAACCCGGCATGTGGATTTGCTGCGCGAGGTAGTGGTATCGGTGCGCCAACGGCACCCATTCATCATTCACGGCTGGGTGGTGTTGCCGGAACACCTGCATTGCGTTATCGAACTCCCACCCGATGATGCCGACTTCGCAACCCGATGGCGGTTAATAAAAATCGCATTTTCCAAGGCCTTACCAAAAACCGAACAGCGCTCCCAGGTTCGCATGGCGCGCAATGAGCGGGGCATTTGGCAACGCAGGTATTGGGAACACCTGATTCGAGATGATGCGGATTATCGTGCCCACATGGATTACGTCCATATCAATCCGCTCAAACATGGCTTGGTCAAAAGACTGGCCGATTGGCCGCATTCGACTTTTCACCGTCTGGTTGAGCAGGGCGTTTATCCGGCGGATTGGGCGGGTGGCGATGAAGATGCACTCGGGTACAAGGATTGACATACTACGGCCCCTACGCCCGCCAAGCATGCGGCGCAGAAAACGGCTAAGAGCAAAACCAAATCGTAGGGCGCCAATAAGCGAAGCGCATTGCGCCGGATGAAAACTCCTTCATACTGCCGCCATGCCCGATTATCGTCGCGCCTGGCACCCGTGTGATCGCCTTTCTTCGGAGAGAAAGGATGCAGACATACGGCGCAATGCGCTTCGCTTATTGGCGCCCTACGCCTTACACGGGTTCGGTGCAAGCACCGGCAATAATCGAAACCAGCATTCCCGCTTGACTGCCGTATAGGTAGCCCACCCTTCTTTCAGTAATATGGCGCACAACGTAAAATTAACCGGCTGGCGCGGCTTTTCGCGCAGGTCCGGTGGAATGAGAGGTTGGCCATCGCTTCGACATTAGAGAACAACAAGTTCAGCGATACCTTCGAGACTACCGAGCTCAAGGTCTACGTATGATAGGTTGGCCATCGGCTTTGCTGGCCTCCATACAAAGCGGTACTCGCACTGATACTCGTACCGGAAGTGCTTTGACATTGGAACGTCAATTTTCACAGTCGGGGGGCGGAGCGGGTCGATGTAGACCGCTTCCCCGTAACGATGGCCGGTATTTGGAAACTTGGTTGCGCTCTGCAATGCAAGAAGGCGCTGGAAACGATCTCTGTTCTTAATGATGACACACGAGTCAGCTTGAAAATCTACAAACAGCCGAGGCTCAACTGCGCTGCTTACGCAATACAGCCAGTAGTCTGTGCCAGCGTTGTAAGTGACATCTAGGCGTTGCTCAATTGGCCCATCCGGTACGTCTTGCGGATTGAGAACAACTTTGATGATGTCATCACGCGACAATGCTAGGGAAAAAGGCAAGGAAAGTTCGTCATCTTTTATTGCGCCGTTGTGGCTTGGGGTGGCGTAGTAGCTTGCAGATTGCACACGCAAAGCCCCTCTCTCTACAAGAGACCGCATATGCTCGACTTTCCCGAACTTGATGAATACTTCGTCGGATCGCAAACCCTTTGATGCAAGGACGCCGGCCGCCTTCGTACCGAGTTCTCCGACAAGGTCAGGGAATGGTTCGGAATGCAAAATGTCTCGCGTAAACCCATTCGGGTATGGCCCGTGACGGAGCGCCATTTCCTCCAGCACATGGGTCCAGATTTCCATCGCCTTCATTCCATCTGGCTCCAAAGGAGGAAGCCCTATCTTCGCCTCCGGCATCAAGCGAAGCATATTTAAAAATACGTCTCGGACGCGCTGGTTCAGCTCCTTCTGGCTAAGGTGCCGACAGTAGCGGTTTTCGCGATACATTTTTCGCCATACCTCGTGACGTGGCATACCAGTATTCATGCGATGGTTAGCGTAAAAGTAAGGGGCTGCGCGCTTTTGCGCAGGAATCTTCCCCCGATTTAATTGACACCCGATTAAGCCAACTGATTTTCATACGTTGCTGGCGAGACGTAGTTTAGAGACGAATGCATTCTACTGCGGTTATAGA
>JBAQCT010000017.1:0-7324 GCA_049294375.1 Gallionella sp.
GGCCATGCCCGCGATCAAACGGTTCGCGGGCATGGCCCGCTCCTACAAATACAAATGATGGTGCTGGTGTGGCAGCGTTGCTATTCGTCGCCGAGGTGTAGCTGCAAGTCTTCCGCCGCTTCGCCGGTTTCCGGATCTATCCAGCCGGCCATGCCGATATCCGCTCCCGCTTCTGCCAGCGATTCGCCTTCCTGATAGTCGGTCTCTTCCTGATCCTGCATGTCCTGCATCGCTTCGACCAGTGTCGTGAAGGGGCCGCACAGTTCGTCGGTGATTTTATCCTGCCAGTAAAAACCGTCCGGGCGCTCGATTACTCGTGCGTGGTCATAGCGGGTTTGTGGAATGGATGTAGTCATGGTCACCTCCGGGTTCTGGTTTTATTCTATACCTATTTTTGATTTGAAGTGAGCGGTCGATACCAGATTTATTTTTGCTTAACCAGGTTCGGTGTTATTTATGCGGACGCTTGCGTACGACCTTGGTTTTTTCCGATGCCTGGCAGGCGCGGCGGTAGGCCAGCAGGGTCTTCTGCGCGTGGCCCAGCACGCTGCCGCGCGGGTAGTTGCCCGCAGCGTTCGCGCTGCCCGCAGGCAATCCGGTCAGTAACTCCAAGCCTTCGCCGGCCTGCTCCGCGGTGTAGATATGGAATAAGCCCTCGGCGACGGCATCGGCGACCTCGTGCTCCAGCATCAGGTGGCGGCGGTTGCGCTGCGGGATCAGCACACCTTGACTGCCATCCAGCCCGGCGGCGGCACAGACGCGGAAGTAGCCTTCGATCTTTTCGTTGATCCCGCCCACCGGCAACACTTCGCCGTGCTGGTTGATCGCGCCGGTCACCGCGATGCCCTGCCTGAGCGGCAACCCGGACAGCGACGAGAGCAGCACATACAGCTCGGCGCAGGAAGCGGAGTCGCCCTCCACGCCGCTGTATTCCTGCTCGAACACGACGGAGGCGTTGAGCGCGAGCGGCGCGTTATGGGCGAACAGCGCGGACAGATAACTTTGCAGGATGAGCACGCCCTTGTCATGGATCGGCCCGGACATTTCCACTTCGCGCTCGATGTTGAGCAGACCGTCTTCCCCGGCATAGGTGCGCGCGGTGACGCGCACCGGGAAACCGAAACGGTAATCCCCCAGGTCGACCTGGGTCAGGCCGTTGAGTTGGCCGACTTGTTCGCCATGCAGCGCAATCAGCATATCGCCCTTGGCGATGGCTTCGTGCAGGCGCTGCTCGGGGTAATCGTGGCGCAGGATACGTGCAGCCAGTGCCGCTTCGACGTCTTGCACTTCAACGATGGGCGTTTCGACAAGGGACGTTTTGGCAGCCTTGGCAATGCGGCTGGTGCGGGCGCTGCACAGCGCGGCGCTTTCCATCACCAGCGCCTCGGCGCGTCCGAAAATCGCGCTCTGGTGCGATTGGTCTTCCGCTTCGCGATGCCCATCTTCCAGCAAGCGCGCGACGGCGGCAGCGGAAAAATGCGGCAGCCCCAGTTCGCGGCAGGTGTGTGCGACAAAGATGGCCGAGGTGTGGCGGGTTTCTGCGCTGGACGAAAAACTTTCGGCAAAATCCACCTTGACGCGGAAGTGGCGCGCGAATTCCGGGTCTTCCTCCTGCAATTCGTAATACTGTTCGCGCGAGCCAATCAGCACGATCTTGACATCGACATCCACCGCCTCGGGTTCGAGCGAGACCGTCGCGATCGGCGTGAAAGCCGTGCCGGGTTCCTCGATCTGCAAGCGCCCGCTACGCAAAAAACGTCTCAGCTTTTCCCACACCAAGCCATCGGCCAGCAGGTCGCGCAGGTGCAGCATCAGGAAGCCGCCGTGCGCCCGGTGCAGGCTGCCGGTACGGATGCGGGAAAAATCGGTCATCAGCACATCGTTCTCGGTGTGGTACTCGATGCTGCCGAACAGCGCGCGGAACAGCGGGTTGTCTTCGACGATCACCGGCGCGCCGCTCCGCCCGTCGTTGTCCACCACCAGGTTGACGCGGTAGCGGGACAGCACATTGTTCAGCGCCTCCTTGCGAATGTCGTCATCGGTATCGGAAGCCTTGAACAATTCCAGCTTGTCGAGTATGTCGTGCATGACCTGATCCAGATAGGCGCCGAGCTTGACGGAATCCTTGATCTGCTTCTTCAGCCCGATGCGGATCTCCTGCAATTCGCGATCCAGCAGCGGCTTCACCACCTGGCGCCGCAATGCCGCCAGCGCCTCGTTCATCACCCGCTCCATCGGGCGGGTTTTTTCGAAATAATGGTTTATTTCGGCGCGCAAGTCCTGCTCGGCCCGGGTGATTTCGGCGCGGCGTTCCTTCGGCAGGGCAAGCACCTCGTCTTCGGTCAGCGCGTGGCCTTTTTTACCTCTCAGGGTGAACAGCAAGTGCCCGGATTCGCGATGGATGGCGAAGCTGCGCGCCTCGGCAAAGGCCTCGAGCCCGGCGTAGGCCTTGGCCTCTTCCTCCTTGTAGGATTTTTCGATGCGCTCGCTTTCGGCCTTGAAATCCTGCCCGTCCAGATGCTGGGGGATTTCGGTTTGCAGCGATTTCATCATGCGTGCCATGAACTGGCGCAGCAGATGTCCCTGTCCGGCGGGCAGGCGTAGCGCGCGCGGTTTTTCCGGCACGTCGAAGTTGTGCAGATAGCACAGGTCAGGCGGCACCGCCTTGCCTGCGGCGACCGCCTGCATCGCCTGCCTGAGCAGCGACGAGCGACCGCTGCCGACTTCGCCCAGCACGAACAGGTTGTAATCCGGTTGATCCATGCCGAGGCCGAAGCGGGCGGCAATCTCGGCGCGCTCCTGCCCGATCCACGGCAGCGCGTGTTCCAGCAATTCGGAAGTATCAGCGAACCCGAGCGTGTCGGGATCGACGGTAAGACGAAGCTCGGCGGCAGTCAGGTGTGAGATCGGCATGGGATTTTTAGGGCTTGCGTAATTGGCAGTCTCGCCTGACTGGAATTAAACGCCTAATGGCGCCGCATGGCAACCGTCATTTGCTGTCCGCTGGGTAGCGAAGATAAAGTGGGCAGAGCGGGCAGGCTTATTGAATGCCCTGCTAAAACAACAGCAGAAAATCAGCCAGCGGAACCACGGCCAGCGGGATTTTCGATTTTTCCTGCAAGCGTTTTTCCAGCGTTTCATCCGGGCGTTCCTTGCATACCGTAACGAATGCTTCGCAACCGAGCGACTCGGCGATTTCGCGGCTTTTGGACAATTCACGGTCATTCAGCGTAGCGCGGTATTTGACCTCGATGCCGATACGGGTCGCGCCCAAGTCGACGATGAAATCCAGTTCGTTGTTGCGTTCGCGGTAATAAGCCAGTTCCACTAGCCCCGGCCAGCGGCGCAGGTGATTGGCGACGATGTTTTCCGCATAGAATCCCAGCACCGGTTCGTCGGCCAGCAGACGCTCCGGCGTCAGCTTGAGCACCGCATTGCGCACTGCCAGATCAACCAGATAACTCTTGAAGTTGCCCGCCTTCGCGGTGGCCTTGCTGCCAGTGTATTTGTGCAGGCGCCACACCAGATCGGTCGCTTCCAGTAGGGGGAAATAATTGGCGATGGTCGCAGCAGCGATGCCGATGTCTTTGGAAAGCTTGGTGACATTGGTCTCCCGCCCCGGCTCCGCCAACAGGCCTAGATAAAAGCGGCGCAGCATTTCCGGCTTGCGGAATTCCGCCGCTACCAGCAAGTCTTCGAAGATCACCCGCTCGATCTGGTTCTGGTAGAGGTAGTCTTGCTTGGCGAGAATGTCGGGGAGTTTCCAGACTTCGGGGAAGCCGCCTTCGAAAAAGAATTCGTCAATTTTCTCGAGTAGCTTGCTGTTAAAACGAGTTTCAGAATGAGCAAATTGTTCCAGCCATCGCATCGTCGTTGAGATGGGTTGATTGCGGCGAATTAGATCCCCGAAGGATTTTAAAAGGTTGGAGCTATTATTATCTTGAGCCAGAAAAAAAACATATTCCCGAAAACTAAACGGCAACACCTGATAGTCATGTATCCGCCCCAATAAACTCTCGCGCGATTTGCGGAAGATCGGCGCAGATGCCGAGCCAGACACCACGAAACGCACTGGCGTTTTCAGGTCGTAATGCTTCTTGAGGTACAGCTCCCAGCGCGGAAATTTCTGTATCTCGTCGAGGAACAAATACACCGCGCCGTCTTTCGCGCGCTTGGCGAATTCCGCCACCAAATCCTCGAAGAAGCGATCCATGTTGGCATGCGGCAACAGCAGCGCCGGATCGTCCATGGTGAAATAGACGATGCGTTGCGCCTGTTCTGCGCCGTGTTCCTGGATCAGCTTGCGGATGCACTGCTTGAGCAGCGTGCTCTTGCCGACGCGGCGCGGGCCGGTCACCGAAATCATCTGCGGCAAGCGCTGAATATCGGTGTAGAGATCATCGAACACATCGCGATGGAACTCCGGCACACCGGCAAAAGCCGTTTCGCCGTCGCTCCACCACGGGTTATAGGCATCCAGAAAAGAGTATTGGGTCAGTGACATAACGTCTTTTTACATTATTTGTTGTTGTGATGTCAAATAATGTAAAAGATGATGTAGGTGGCTGTGCAAGAATGAAAAATTGGTATTGCATCGCTAGATAGCCAAAGAAGCCGTCAGAGGCAAGGTTTAATTGAAGGTTGTCCGACTACTTTTTTGCTGGCGATTACGCCAATCTCCTCCGCTTCAGGTACACCACCACCCAGTAAATCGCCAGCGCGGCGATGATGTGTTTTAGCGTATGGCCGCTGACCACGCCGATCAACGCAGCGATCTGGTGATCCATGAAGTCGCACAGCAGGGCCAGCAGGTATAGCCCAATGACAGCCAAAATATCCCGGTCACCGCTGTAGCGCGGCGGATAGAGCCAGAGCAGCAGCGGGATCAGCAGCATCGGGTATACCTGCATCAAACCGTAGGCGCGCAGATCGCCGATGCCTTGCGCTTCGCTCCAACCCCAGTAGAACACGCTACCCAGCCCGACGACGAACAGCAGCGGCAGCAGGCGCAGTCCGGCGCTCAAGCTGACGCGCTCGCAAATGATTGCGGCGAACAACGACATCAGCGCCAGCGAGATCGCCGCACGATCCCATATCAACCGGCTGTTGTCAGGGGCAAGGTGATAGTAGCCCGAGCCGATGGCGACGAGTATCGCGGCAGCAAAAAACAGGCGGTAGGGCAGGGCTTCGCGCTTGTCGATGAAGGCGCGCCGCCCCGTTTCGCCGGACAGAAAATGCAGCCCCGCCAACCCCGATAGC
Source organism: Gallionella sp. (assembly GCA_049294375.1). Classification (GTDB taxonomy): domain Bacteria; phylum Pseudomonadota; class Gammaproteobacteria; order Burkholderiales; family Gallionellaceae; genus Gallionella. The sequence goes on from JBAQCT010000017.1 coordinate 5,260, forward strand.
GCAAACAATGCATTGGATGCGATATCGAAGCAGCCGGTCATGCCGAAGCAGGCATGCCGGTCGGCGAATTGGTGATATTGCAGCGGCTGCGGGATGCGCGGCAGCAGCGTCCATACAAGACTTATCAATGCTGCGGTGAGCAGCCACAGGCCGAGCGCTTTTTTGTCAGGCCGGAGCGGCATCGAGGAGTCTTCGATAGACGGCGAGATCGCTTGCGGAAAAACAGCAGAAGATCACTTCGCGGATCGAATCGAATTGCGGCAGCGACGAGTTGACGGCATCGGCTGCGACCCGCGCGGCGAGTTCGAACGGATAGCCATAGACGCCTGTGCTGATGCACGGGAACGCGATGCTGTGCGCGCCATGGTCGGCGGCAACACGTAGCGAGTTGCGGTAGCAGGAAGCCAGTAGTTCCGGTTCGCCGTGCTTGCCGTCGCGCCAGACCGGGCCGACGGTGTGGACGATGAATTTTGCCGGCAGGCGATAGCCTTGGGTGAGCTTCGCTTCGCCCGTCTTGCAGCCGCCCAGCGTGCGGCACTCGTGCAGCAACTCCGGCCCGGCGGCGCGGTGGATCGCTCCGTCCACGCCCCCGCCGCCGAGCAGTGACGAGTTGGCGGCATTGACGATCACATCGACCTGGAGTCTGGTGATGTCGCCTTGCAAGGCGCGAAGAATGGCTGGCATGGTTGATTGAATTACCGCTTGCTACCGGCAAGACCGGGGGCTGTGGTTATCTCCTCAGCAGGATTGCCGACTGCGTCGGCCACTGCGCCATCGGGTCACGCGTAAAGCCGCTCTTGGCAAATTGTTGCCAGCGGCCGATCACGCAGCACACCAGCAAGTTGGCGTGCGCACCTACATCTGTGGCTTCTCCCATCTCGCCCTGCGTGGCGGCCATGCGCAAGGATTGCTTGAGCGTCGCTTCGATGCGATCCATCAACTGGTTGATGCGCTGCTGCAAACGCTCGTCTTCGTTCACCAGCGCGTCGCCGGTCAGCACGCGTGTCATGCCGCGATTCTTCTGCGCGAAGCCGAGCAGCATCGACATGATCGCATCGGCCTGCCGCAAACCGCTTTTTTCTTCCTGTGTGATCTTGTTGATCAGGCCGAACACGGTTTGCTCGATGAATTCGATCAGCCCCTCGAACATCTGCGCCTTGCTCGCGAAGTGGCGGTACAGCGCCGCTTCGGAAAGCTCCAGCCTTGCCGCCAGCGCGGCCGTGGTGATCTTTTCGCCCTTGGGTTGCTCCAGCATCTGTGCCACGGTTTGCAGTATTTGCAGTTTTCTTTCGCCCGGTTTGCTTGCCATGTTCACCCCTTCAATTTAAACGATGCAGTACTTCCGGTAACTGCATCACATCGTGGATCTTCACATCCACGCACGGCGCGCTCTTGTTGCCGGCACTCACCCACACGGTGCGCATCCCCAGGCGCTTTGCCGCATACAGGTTCTCGATACTGTCTTCGACCATGACGCATTGGGCCGCCGCCACGCGATGTCGCCGCAGCAGGCGCAGGAAGCCGAAACTGTCCGGCTTGGGGCGGAAGCGCGTTTGTTCCACGGCCATGACATCGTCAAACATATCCGCGACGCGCAACAGCTTCAGCACCTCCTGCGCATAGCGTTGCGGCGCGTTGGAAAACACCACCTTCCTGCCCGGCAACATTTTCAATATATGGCGCAGGCGCGGTTCGCGCAGCACCATCCGGCGCAGATCCGGAAACTGGTGGGTATGCCACAGGAAATGCTCCGGCTTCGTGCCGTGGTGCCGCATCAGGCCGCTCAGTGTCGCGCCGTATCGTTGCCAGTAATGCGTGCGCAACGCATTCGCCGCCGCCTCGTCCAGTTGCAGATACTGCTGCAAATAAGCCGTCATGCTGCGGTTGATATGCGGAAAGATGTGCGGCGTCGCGTTGTGCAGCGTGTTGTCCAGATCAAAAATCCAAAATTTCGTCGTCATGCGTTGTTGTGCTTAAAAAATCTTGCTTGCATATACCCCATATGCGGCGCTGCGATTTTTTTCGCACGCCTAGCCTGACTTATAACCAGCCACTTGGACACCGT